>JAGBND010000063.1 GCA_017634575.1 Bacillota bacterium | reverse complement strand
CCAGCTGGCTGGTCTCCACCAATTCATATCCGGACAGATCCAGATCCAGCTTTCTGTCAAAAGGATAGACCCGGTTCCATTGATACAAAACCAGCTCCTCGATGGCTTCTTCATAGGGCGAAAGGGGCTGATCCTCCACAAAAACCGTAATCATACCCTCGGAAAAGCTGCTTTGAAATCCCTTTTCGAAGGTCTCATCTTCTTTCGCTTCCCGCAGCGGATCCTCCAGGACCACCAGATAGTCGCTTTTGCCGCGGAACAGTTTTCTGGAAAAAGGCGAAATCCACAGCCGTCTGCCCTGCCTTTCAGCCTCCTCGGGACTGATCAGCTTACCGTCCTCTCCAAGGGCTCCGGCCTCTTTTAACATATCCCGGCTGACATTCCGGTCGCTGGACTGGCGTCTTCCGTTAAACAGCGTGCCGCCCCGCGCTTCCACACAAACCAATACTTTCATGGGTGTCTTCTCCCTTTCCTTTTTGTTATCTTAGAGAATCGGCACTCTTGTCTTGAAATCCGCAATAATGGCCGCATTTTTCCGGTCGCCGTCGTCCGTATTGGCGCTGGTGTAAACCCGGGGCTGGATGCCCATGCCGAGCAGCTTTTCACAGGTAGCCGTCATGGTCAGATTCACCATGGTGGCGTCGATCACCGTAGATGTGGGGCTGATCATGGCGCCTTCCTCCATGCCCTCCAGATGCACGCAGGCATCCCCCAGAACGCCGCCGTTATCCAGCACATAGTCGCACAGTTCAAAGAGCCGCTTGCCGCTGGGATGGCGGCTGGTCACATTTTGGGAGTGATTCAGGGAGGTAATGGCCACGGTGGTTACCCCCATTTTTTTCGCCGCGATGGCTGCATCAATGCATCCCGCATTTCTTCCGGAGTTGCTGATCAAGAAGAGCACATCACCGGGCTGGATTCCGGAGGTTTCAATTACGGTGGTGCCTACCCCAGGGGCCCGTTCATAGAGCGAGCTGGCAGATGCGCTCTCGTGAAGCATCAAAAAGCCCTTCAAAAGCGGCGCAATATTGGCCAGACCTCCCGCCCGGTAAAAGGGTTCTTCCGCAATCATATGGGAGTGGCCGGTTCCGAAGAAGTACAGCATGCCGCCTGCGGCGATGCTCTTTGCGCATACCTCGGACACCTGATCGATGACCGGCGCCACATCCGTCTCCACATGATCCAGCAGTTTTCTCACCGTCTGCAGATATTCCATATTCATTGTTTTTCCCACTCCTTTTGGTTTATTATGACGGACTCTATGACATCAATGCAAACCTTCAGTCTGTCCATCAGGGTATTTTTCACGACAAATTCATCCAGGGTATGGGCCCCTTCTCCCTCGGCCCCCATGCCGTCCAGCACCGGGATGCCTTCATCCGAGACGAAGCTTCCGTCGGATCCCCCGCCGTGGATTCTTCCTTCCAGGGATAGACCGTGCGCTGCCGCCCTCTCCCGGGCAAGCTCAAAAAGAGCCCTTCCTTCTTCGCTTTGAACCATAGGCGGTCGAATGCCTCTGATTTTCAGCGATGCTTTTGTCCCCGGCACCGGGTTTTCATCGCAAAACTGCTGAATCTTCTCAAGGGTTTCTTTTAACAGGGCGGGATCAAAGCACCGGGCCTCTCCGGTTGCCCATGCGCGGGGGCAGACAATATTTGCCCTGCCGCCGGCCTCAATCGCTCCAATGTTAACACTCAGCTTTTTCTCATCGTCTCTCAAATCGTAAATCCGGCTGATGATCCGGCTGAGGGCTTCAACCGCGCTGGCGCCCTCCAGGTAAGCCGTTCCGCTGTGGGCAGCCTTTCCCTCTACCGTAATTTCATAGCCGGCCAGCCCTTTCCTGCCTATGGTGCAGTATCCGGGGATGGAGGGCTCCAGGCAAAGGGCAAAAATGCTTTTCTTGGCGAAGGCCCGGATGACTTCCTCACTCTGATGGGATCCGATTTCTTCATCTGAATTGAATACGCCTACGATCGACCAGCTATCCGGCAGATGATCCTTAAAATGCCTGAAAATCTCCAGCGCAAACACATCCCCAGCCTTCATATCCAGAACGCCGGGGCCTCTCAGACGGGCCTGGCCTTCCCTCACCACTTCCCGATAAGGGTTTTCGCCGATGGTTCCCATCCGGAACACCGTGTCCTTATGCCCCAGCAGCAGAATCTGCCTGGGCCCATTTCCCATGCGGGCAATTAAAATATCCCCATAGTCCTTTGGGATTCTTCCTGTTTGGGCTCCGCCCTCCCGAAGATCCTTTTCAAAAAGATCATTCAGCATCTGCAGCTGTTCATAGGCCCGGCTTGGGGTTTCGATGTTCACATAGGATGCCAGCGTTTTCAAAAAAACTGCTTCTGAGGATATGCGGTAATCCATTCTTTTTCACCTGTTCTTCATAAAATCTGCTTTGCGTATTTTCCAAAGCATCCGGCCTACAGCACGTCCAGAACCGCTTTTGCCAGCAGTTCCTTAGCCTCCGGCGCATAGCTGCTGGCCATATCCTCGTAGCTGCTGTCCCGGCTCAAAGGCTCTCCCGAAGGAAGATACCCCTCGTAGCCGCCTGCATAACACCGGATCCATACGGAAGATCCGCATTTCATGCGGATTCGCCCCGCAAGACGCGCCGCATCCTTCTGGGCATATTCAAAAGGAATCCCCAGCAGCAGGGTGCGCTCCGGCGCAGTCCTTCCGTAACGGGCGGGGACCATCAGCACCAGCTGCGCCAGGCTGAGGTTTACCTGAATCCCTTCGGTCCGGTTCTTGCCGTAATGCGCTCTTTCCAGCACGCTTTTGCAGGAAAGATACTCCCGCTTCTGCGCCTCGTCCCGGCAGGATTCGATTTTTTCATTCAAGTAGGCAATAATCTCCTGACGCTCCTCAGGGGTAAAAAATCTGGCCGGAGGAATCTCAAGGGCAATTTCACCGGACAAAAGCTGTCCCTCCGTCGCCCAGTTATCCGTCTCCTCCGGGATCAGGACAGCCTGCGCCATTCTGCCGCCTAACCGAAGGGCTTCCTCAAAGGAGGCCTTTTTTCGGGTATAGCGGGTGGAAATATCCGCGCAGGCCCCGTTCATTAACAGGACGTTTGCCCTTAACAGTCCCTTTTCCTGCAGCCTTTCTGCCAGCGCCTCTTCAAATCCCCAGCAAAGATCCCTGGAAATCAAATAATTGGATTCGTTCAGCACCGTGGGATGACAGGCAAACAGGACCAGCAGTATATCAGGCCTTTTCATAGCCGGATCTCTTAGCCAGAGGGTTTTCAGGGGCATGTCAAAAAGGGATTGTTCCCGCGGCACATCCCTAAAGCTGCCGACAGAGGATGCGCGGCTCTCCAGCATCAGCCCTTTCACCGGATGAAGATCCGTCAGGGAATCTCCGGCCGCCTCCGCAGCCTTGGATGCGATCCTGTCCAGATAGGTTTCATCAAAGCAGTCAAAGGCTTTAAAAACCGATTGCGGAGCCGCATGGGTGTGAATCGCGCCGATCTGGATTTCAATCCGTGCCTGAGGCCGTTTTTCTTCCATCAGCGCCAGGATCCGCTCTTTGATTTTTTCACACAGATACATGGCGGTTCCCAAAAGATCCACCTCCACCAGAACCAGACCGGACTCTGCCGGGCTATCCGGCTGGGACAGCAGGGTAACTACCCGCACGTAAAGGGGATCATGAACGCCGGCTGCCTTTCCTTTTCGTAAATCAAAGCCGGCCAGCGGCGTCATGGTTTCGGGAGTTATATCCCTCTGTCCAAAACCGGCGAATAAACTATGACTCATATATTTGCTCCATCAAGTGTTCTGCTGCCTCGGATCTTCCGTTCTGATACAGAGCGATAGAAGCAGCGCTTTGGACGGCCGATACCTTGGGGATCGTAATGCCTGTCAGCCTTGATTCCCGGCTCAGCGTCCTGCAAAGGGCCCGGTAAAGGGGACTTTTCTCCCGAAACAGGCCGCCGGACAAAACCAGGGTAAACATCTCGCCCGAGTCGCGGGGCGTCCAGTCATAGGGATCTTCCTGGGCGCTTCTTGCGATTACCGCCCGCACGGATGCCGATGCATCTTCTGCTGCCTGCGCAAACAGCTTTCCGGCGCTTTCGTTGCCCTCCTCTGCCAGCTGATCCACGCAACGGGTCACGGCAGCCACCCGGCTTCTGGTATCGGTTCCGATTCCATCATCCGCGACCTGCATCACCGCGCGCAGCAGCCTTCTGGGATGGGCGGCGCTGACATGATAAAAATCCAATACCGCCTGATAGAAAACCGGATCCATCGGCTCTCTCAAATCGCTCATCCGGGACGCCAGCTGAAGGGCTTTCCTGCCAATATCATAGCCGGCGCCCTCATCGCCAAACAAAGGGCCCCATCCGCTGGATTTGACAAAACGGTTTCCCGAGAGCAGGTAAGTGACGGCTCCGGTGCCGGCAATGCTGCAGATAGCCGGTGAAAAACGGGGCCTTGTTCCCGCATACCAGACCGGAAGAATATCGCTGTCGCAGCCGGTGTTTTGGCAGCCGGTAACTTCCTGAAAGAAATCCGCATGGGTCTTTCCATCAAACACCTCTACGGCAGCCGACGCCACAAAAATGCCTTCCAGGCTAAACGAGCCGTCTTGATAATCCGCTGCCGGATTTGGCAAAAGGCCGCGATCCTTTGCCTGCTTCAGCGCCAGCTGCAGGCATTCCTGAATATGGTGGGCCGCCATTTCCTTTCCGCAAAAAAGAAAATTGGAGGGGCCGCTTTTTCCCATTCCCAGCGCGTTTCCCTTCTCATCCGAAAGCAGGCACCGGGTGGTGGAGCCGCCGGAATCGAACCCGGCATATATCTTCATCATAGTAAGATTTCCTTTGCATGGATTTCATAAAGCTTCATGGAACTTGCGAAGCGTCATAGATTTCGTGAGTTTACACGGAGTTTCGTAATGCTTCATGGAACTCTTCTTATGCATTGTAACAGGAGAAGGGTGAAAAAACAATGCGTTTCTCATGGCAGATTCCGCAGATTCTCAAAATACAGATGCAAAATCCTTCCGTTCGTGGTAAAATGAAAAAAGAATATACGTAAAGGAGATAAATCATGAGCAGTTTACTTGAATCCATGCTTGGTTCCATGACACAGCAGTCGGCCCTTTCCGCTCTGAGCGGCAAGACGGGCGCTTCCTCCGATCAGGTTTCCTCGCTTCTTGGCTCTGCCCTGCCCACCCTGATGGAATCCCTCACCAACAACGCCTCCACCGAGGAAGGTGCATTGTCTTTGCAAAACGCGCTGTCCCAGCATACCAGCACCGCGCCTGTCGCTGATCAGATCGCTCAGGCGGACGAAGTGGACGGAGGCAAGATTATCGGCCATATCCTTGGCGCAAATCAGGGAAATGTGGTAAACAGCCTTTCTTCCGAGTCAGGTCTTACCGGAAATCAGGTGAGCTCCATTCTGAGCAATATCGCGCCGGCTCTTCTTTCCGGCGTTTCCGCTGCCGGTTTGTCTTCAGCAGTCCAGTCTGCCTCTACCGGAAAACCCGAAAAATCTTCCGGAAAGAGCTATGCGAAGCTGGATCTGTCCGATGGCTTCGACCTGAAGGATGTGATGGGTCTGACCAGCCAGCTTCTGGGCAAAAAGAAGACCTCCTCTCAAAACAACGGCACCGACCTTCTGAGCCTGCTGGCCAAACTTACAAAGTAAGTTTTTCTTACGAAGTAAGTTTTTCTTACAAAGTAAGTTTTGCCTGCTGTGCTATTAACCGAATCTATGCTAAAAGCCCCCGACCAATGCGGGGGCTATATTTGTTTGCCTGCAACGGAACCGTTGCCTTTGCTTTAAGAATTCAGCAAATCAGGATCTATCGATCTATCGGAACAGAACCTGCCTGGCTCTGCTTACTCCAGATTCGTATAGACGTTCTGAACGTCATCGGAGTCTTCCAGGGCATCCACCATGCGCTCCATCTGGTCCAGAACAGCCTGATCGTCGGTGGAAACATAGTTCTGGGGGATCATGGTGACTTCACCGCCGGTGATGGTAAGGCCTGCTTTTTCCAGGGCATCATAAACCTCGGTGAAGCTTTCCGGAGCGGTAAGGATCTCGGCAACGCCGTCCTCTACGGAGAAATCATCCGCGCCGGCGTCCAGAGCAGTCATCATGAGTTCTTCCTCGTCGGCGCCTTCGGGAACCTCTACAAAGATCTGACCCTTCTTGTCAAACATGAAGGACACGCAGCCGGCTGTGCCCAGGTTTCCGCCATTCTTGGAGAAGGCGTGGCGCACATCGGATGCGGAACGGTTTTTATTATCAGTCAGGCATTCGACAATGACAGCGATGCCGTTGGGGCCATAGCCCTCGTAGGTGACTGATTCATATTCCACATTGCCGTCTTCACCGCTGTATTTTTTGATGCTGCGCTGAATGGTGTCGTTGGGCATGTTGTTGGATTTGCATTTGGCAATGGCATCACGAAGCTTGGAGTTGCTGTTGGGATCCGGGCCACCTTCTTTGATGGCAACCATCAGCTCACGTCCGAGCTTGGTAAAGATCTTACCCTTCTGGGCATCGGATTTTTCTTTCTTATGTTTAATATTAGCAAATTTGGAATGGCCTGACATATACTAACCTCTCGCTTTATATGAAGAATATTTTAACTTAGGCATTATACCACACGACAAACATCTTGGCAAGACAAAGGCTTCAAAAAGCCGTAAATTAAGCATTTCTCCAGACGAATTAGTAAAAACTAACTTTCTTTTTGGGGACCCCTCCGAATATAGATAAAATTGACAATTATGCTGAACTATGGTATATTTAAACAGATTGTGACTAAACCGTTTGCTGCTATTATTTGCGGTGCGGATAGGATAAATTATTAAGAAAGAGGTATGCGTATGGCAAACATTGATCTGACCAAGTACGGTATTACCGATACCACTGAGATCATCTACAATCCTTCCTTCGAGTCTCTTTTCGAAGACGAGATGGATCCTTCCCTTACCGGATATGACAAAGGACAGCTCACCGAGCTGGATGCCGTTAACGTAATGACCGGTATCTACACCGGCCGTTCCCCCAAGGACAAATATATCGTCATGGACGAGAACTCCAAAGACACCGTCTGGTGGACCACTCCCGAATATCCGAACGATAACCATCCCATGAGCGAAGAAGTCTGGGCTACAGTTAAAGACCTGGCTATCAAACAGCTCTGCGGCAAAAAACTGTACGTTGTAGACGCTTTCTGCGGCGCCAACAAGGATACCCGCATGGCCATCCGCTTTATCGTGGAAGTTGCCTGGCAGGCTCACTTTGTTAAGAACATGTTCATCATCCCCACCGAGGAAGAGCTGGCCAGCTTTGAGCCTGACTTCATCGTATACAATGCTTCCAAGGCTCAGGTTGACAACTACAAAGAGCTTGGCATGAACTCCGCTACCTGCGCAGCCTTCAATATCACCAGCCGCGAGCAGGTTATCTTGAACACCTGGTACGGCGGCGAGATGAAAAAAGGTATGTTCTCCATGATGAACTACTACCTGCCGCTGAAGGGCATCGCTTCCATGCACTGCTCCGCCAACACCGACATGAACGGCGAAAACACCGCCATCTTCTTCGGTCTGTCCGGAACCGGCAAGACCACCCTTTCCACCGACCCGAAACGTCTGCTGATCGGCGACGACGAGCACGGCTGGGACGACAATGGTGTCTTCAACTTTGAAGGCGGCTGCTACGCCAAGGTTATCAACCTGGATAAAGAATCCGAGCCCGATATCTACAACGCCATCCGCCGTGATGCGCTGCTGGAGAACGTTACCGTTGACGAAAACGGCAAGATTGATTTTGCCGACAAGTCCGTCACCGAGAACACCCGTGTTTCCTATCCCATCGAGCACATCGAGAAGATCGTTAAGAAAGTCCGCCCGATCTCCGCAGGTCCTGCTGCCGAGAACGTAATCTTCCTTTCCGCTGATGCTTTCGGCGTTCTGCCTCCTGTTTCCATCCTTGACTCCGAGCAGACCAAGTACTACTTCCTGTCCGGTTTCACCGCAAAACTGGCTGGTACCGAGCGCGGCATCACCGAGCCCACTCCCACCTTCTCCGCATGCTTCGGCCAGGCTTTCCTGGAGCTGCATCCCACCAAATATGCAGAAGAGCTGGTTAAGAGAATGGATAAGAGCGGTGCCAAGGCTTATCTTGTCAACACCGACTGGAACGGAACCGGCAAACGTATCTCCATCAAGGATACCCGTGGAATTATCGATGCCATCCTTGGCGGCGATATCCTGAATGCGCCCACCAAGAAGATTCCTTACTTCAACTTTGAAGTACCCACCGCACTTCCGGGTGTTGATCCTGCCATCCTGGATCCTCGCGACACCTACAAAGATGCTGCCGAGTGGGATGAGAAGGCCAAAGATCTGGCCGGCCGCTTCATCAAAAACTTCGTTAAATACGAAACCAACGAAGCCGGCAAAGCCCTGGTTGCTGCTGGTCCTCAGCTGTAAGAAAATCAAAAACCTGCCGCGAAATGCGGCAGGTTTTTTTATTGGATGCAGCCATCGATATGGCTGCATTTCTTTTTTAAGGCTCCTGGAACAGGAATGCTTCATTGGCCAGCTGAATCGTGGTACCGCCATAAATCTGGATTTCCTTCTGAGCAGGAATCCGCTCTTCTTCGATATAGGTACCGTTGCTGGATTTCAGATCATACAGATAATAGTTGCCATCTCTGGTGATAATTTCCGCATGGGTGCGGCTGATGGCCGCATTCTTCAGGGCATAGTCCACATGCTTCGAGTCTTTGCCAATCCTGAATACCGGCTTGTCCAGTGTAATCAGCTCGCCTGTGTTCTTGCGGCGCAGCGTGGCAAATCTGGGGGCGCTATCTGCTGCCTGTGTCGGAACAGGCGCAGGCTGGGGCGCAATGACCGGTTCTGTGGTTTCAGACTCCGCAAAGAATGGCGCAGGTTCCGGTTGAATGGGAGCGGCAGGCATGGGCTGGACCGGGGCTGCGGGTTCCGGGGTATAGGCCGGAATAGGCTGCGCTGCAGGTTCAGGGGCATAGGCCGGAATAGGCTGCGCTGCAGGTTCAGGGGCATAAGCCGGGATGGGCTTCGCCGGGGTCTCCTGAGGCGCTTCCTGACGGAAGGATACGGTCTGGGGCTGAGGCTCCGTCACAAATCCGAAAGCAGGCGCGGGCTCCGGCTGATAGGCAGGCGCCGGCTCCGGTTCAGGCTGATAAGCAGGAGCGGCGTCCGGCTGATACATGCCCTGAGCCTGCGCATAGGGCTGAGGCTGAATCGTCTCTTCAACCTGCTGCCCTTCTTCCTCCTGATAGAAGCCCTGGTTCTGAGGCTGGGCGGGCGTCTCAGGCATAAGCACCGGTTCGGGCGCCGCCTGCTTCGGCGCAGGTCTTTTGGGAACAGCCGCGCGGGGGCTCTCCGACTTGCCGCGGAAAAGCTCTACGATTTCCGGATCAATGCGGGACACATAAGATTCAATATTAATGGGGTTAAAGTCGGGTTCCGTTCTCAGGAACTGATAGAAATTCTCCAGATAGGACGGATCAACACCTTCCGGCGTCCTGACATGGCCGGTAAGCTCTGCCAGGAAAAGAAGAATCGTCTTGCCATCCGCCTGCTGTCTGGTGGGCAGATAAATAAACTGAAGCTCTTTGGAACGTTCATTGATATAGACCTGGTCCAGATGCCAGTAAACATGAAGCACCGGAAAATGATAATTAACCAGACGCTGGGCAGCCATGACCACCTGCTCCACCATCAGGAAAAACTCTTCCTGTTCAATGGGCGTCTTCAGGTAAGACGCAAGCGGCACCGCATCCTGTCCCACGTAAATAATGCCGGATTTTTCCTGCACAGGCCTGAGAAATCCCGAAAACTTCTTTGCTGCAAAATCGTTCAGTTCAAGTTGGTTGATGGGTTCCTGATCTGAAAACTCTGCCAGAACAAAAACCAGTCCGTCCTTCATGGAAGATTGAAATCTCATGTCTGCCCCTGTCCTTTCTTTATGAAAATAGTTTCATTTTGTTTCCAACTTTTGCTGCGAGTACACGCCTTTCTTTCTGAATCGACAGACGGCCGTCTGTCGCCTTGATAATCTGCTCACTGAAGGATTCCCACACATCCTCTCTGACGAGAAGACTCATGGACACATCCTGGGCGTACGCGGTTTCTGCTATACTCACTTCCTCCAGCGGCATCTTGCCCGCCAGGTACTGGATTTTCGCAAGAGAAGCATAGTCCATGCGGATGGATCCTGTATAGTAAACTTTTTTTTCAATAACGCTGGCCGCTGCAAGGGCAATCTGCGCGCCCTTCGTATAGGCCCGCACCAGTCCGCCGGTTCCCAGAAGCGTCCCTCCAAAATACCGGGTAACGATAACCAGCACATTGCTAAGCCCCTGCCCGGCAATGACATCAAGGCAAGGCTTTCCGGCTGTTCCCCCGGGCTCTCCGTCGTCGGAAAACTTCTGAAGGGGCATTGCTCCGGGACCGTCCGTCTGCCCCGGGCTCAGAATGTAAGCATATACATTATGGGAAGCATCCCAGTATTCCTTACGGGTTTTTGCCAGGATTTCCTTGACTTCGTTTTCCGATTCCACCGGCCAGGCCTGGCCGATAAAGCGGGACTTTTTCTCGACATGTTCATCCCTGCCATAGGCGGCGACGGTTTTGATCTCTTTCATACGCTTTATTCCCCGGTATCGGTCTGTCCGTCAGGCTGCGCATCCTCCGGGACGCTCTCTTCGGATACGGCCGAGTCCTCCCCGCCGCCATCTGCAGCCTCGCCTGAGGCGGCGCCGTTTTCAGCATCCGGACTCTGTTTGGAGTCCGAGAAGGGGAAGTCGATGGATTGAACCACAATGCCTTTTGTTTTCAGCCAATCGGTCCATTCCTCATAAAGATAGCCGTACACATGCGCGCCATCGCCGGTATATTCATCAGACAGATTGCCCCATTCATCCTCAAACAGCGGATTGACATCCAGATAAAAGATCGTGCGCTGATCCGCTTTTTTGGAGATTTTCTCGTTCAGCTCGCGAATCCGGTCGTTATTGAAGTTGGGGTCGCTGACGGAATAGCCATAGGATACATACAGATTGGCCTGAATAAAGATCAGCGCATCCGGGTTCCATCCGCGGATCTGATCCACCAGCCTGCCGAATCTTCCGGCAACATCATCCACCTCCAGATAGAGCTCATTAAGCCCCAGCATCAGGTAGATTTTTCCAAACTGCTTTTGAGTCAGGAGCGATTCCAGACCAATTTCGCCATATCCGTCTATTTCCACAGTCGTATCGAGGATCGTATAGGTGCCGATTCCTTCCGAGCAGAAATAGGTGGCCCCGTCAAAGGGCGCATATTCCTTCAGACCTACCGTGCGGGAATCGCCGATGAACAGCGCGTCGGTGAAATAGTCGCTTCCCACCTCGGTAAAGGTAAGCGGTTTGTCTTTGTTTTCTTCAGCCTGCTGCAGAATCTGCTGATAGGCCTGCGCCAGAAGCGAGCTGCCTTCGCCGCTCTGCTGGGCCGGATCCTGCGCGTCGGCCTGACCCTCCGCGCCCTGAGACTGGGCAGCTGACTGCGCATTTGCTTTTGCCGGGTCCACTGTCCCTGCAGCCTGCAAATCGGAAACAGGGATATCCGCGGCAACGGAATTGATAATGGTTCTGGCCGTTCTGGTAGAATTTACCCTAAGCGCCGACGCGCGCGGGGCTGATACCGAAATGCCTGTGGACAGAAAGGCCGAAGCCTTTCCCTGGAAACAAGATACAATAAAGAAGATCAAACTGCCCAGAATGAGCAGAAACAGCAGGCTGAGAAGCGCTGCCTGATCTTTCCTTGAAAAACGCTGCTTTCTTGACATGATGGCTCCCTCTAGAAATGGAAATACATAAATGGATCGGATTGTCCCTGCATCATCCAATAGACGCTTACCCAGAAGATCGCCAGCAGAATCGGCACGATGATCAGCGGATGCAGTTTTCGGAGCCATTCGTAAATTTTCTTCGGTCCGGGCGTGGCAAACAAAATGCCCACCAGAAGCCAGATGCCATAGGTCTGTCCGTATTTAATATAATCGTTCTCCAGAACCTTCCTAGGTGCGGATCCGAACATTCTCCCCAGGTATTTCAGAAGAACCGACAGCTCGGTGTTCGCAAAAATCATCCACATCAGCGGGATCAGCAGCATCATGTACAGATGTCCCAGAATCGGAATCTTGTCCAGCGCCTTTCCAATGACAAAACGCTCAAGGATGATAAAGGAAAAGGTCAAAAGACCCCACAGGATGAAGTTCCATCCGAAGCCATGCCAGAAACCGGTGAAGAGCCATACCACCAGCATATTGAAGATGGTCCTTCCGCTTCCCTTCCGGTTTCCGCCCAAGGGAATATAGATATAATCCTTAAACCAGGTTCCCAGCGTCATATGCCAGCGGCGCCAGAACTCACCCATGGTCTTGGAAATATAGGGATAGTTAAAGTTTTCAGGAAGATCCAGACCCAGCATTCTTCCCATGCCGATGGCCATGCGGCTGTATCCGGCAAAATCAAAATACAGCTGCAGCGAGTAAGCGACAGCTCCCATCCAGGCCAGGGGGGTGGAGATGGAGTCAACGCCTATGGTCTGAATATTCGACCAGAGCCTTCCGATCTGCCCTGCAAGAATAACCTTCAGGCCAAGGCCCAGGATAATCTCCTGCAGTCCCACAAACAATCTGCGCGGAGTTACCGGCCGTTTCATCAGACTGGGGCGAATATCGCCGTAGCGGATCATGGGTCCCTGCAGCAGTCTTGGGAACATGGCCATATATACATAGAACCGCACCAGCGATTTCTCAGCCCGGGTCTTTCCTTTGTATATATCGGTCTGATAGCTGATTACCTGGAAGGTATAGAAGCTCAGTCCCAAAGGGACGCTTCCCATTACCTTGTAGATCACCAGCGGAGCGGCATCCAGCAGAATCGAAAGAATCAGAAACAGCCTTTTTCCTGTGCGTTTTTTCTGGTAGAAAATCACAAGTCCCAGCACATAATTAACGAGCACCGTTCCCATGAGCAGCCAGAAGTCCACGCTTAAAAAGCCGGCGATAATCCCTTGCAGGGAACGGAAATTTGTCCCGCAGGCAAACAGCATGAAAAGCAGGCTTGCGAAAGCCAGCAGGCCGTTCCTGGATTTTGCCGGAATCAGGTAAGTAAGGATCGTTACAACCGGTAAAAATAGAAATAAAAAAGCAAGGCTGTTAAATAGCATGATCCTGTCTCCCCGTATTCTGGCAATCTCTCTAAATTTTCCCGGTTCTGTCCGGGATAGATATCTTTTATCCATCTTATCACAGGAATTAAGATTATTCAATTGTTTTACTGGAGAATTCCAAGGAAAACTTGGGGCAAAAGAATCTTGAAAATAAAGAAAATGGGATCGAAGCCAAAAGGTTTGCATTCATGCGCATGCAAAAGATCCCTCATAAAAGAATTGACAAAAGCCATGTTCGTCTTTATAATAGGATATCAGCAGCTCGGAAAACCGTTTTTCCGGACTGATCTGTTCATATTTTGCTATGAAGGAACGAGTAACCTTGGATTCTATCCAGAGAAGCCGACTGCGTCTTTAGGCGCATGCTGTGAGCCGGCTATAGATATCCCCGGCGAAAACCATTCCGGAGCATTCACCGATCAAGGTGAACGGCAGCCCCGTTATCGGCATTTCAAGCGAAACATCGAGGTGGAACCGTACACTGTACCCTCGAGGGCGAAAGCTCTCGGGGGTTTTTATTTTCCAAAAAGCTAATCATTAAGGAGGAATATATCATGAAAGTTACGCTGCGAGACAATGTCCGCGAATATGATCATCCCATGAGCATCCTGGAAATCGCCCAGGATATCAGCGAGGGTCTGGCCAGAATGGCCTGCGTCGGTAAAATCGACGGCGAGGTTTCCGACCTGAGAACCATCGTCGATCACGATGCCGAAGTGGAAATCTTAACCTTTGATGCCCAGGAAGGCAAGGATGCGTTCCGTCATACCGCTGCCCATATTCTGGCTCAGGCTGTCAAGAGGCTTTATCCCGACACCCAGCTCGCCATCGGCCCCGCCATCAAAGAAGGCTTTTATTACGATTTCGACCGTGATCATCCCTTTACCGTCGATGAACTGGCTACCATCGAAGCCGAGATGAAAAAGATTGTTAAGGAAAACCTGGCCATCACCCGCTTCACCCTCCCCCGTCCGGAAGCTATCAAGCTGATGGAAGAAAAGGGTGAATCCTACAAGGTCCAGCTGATCGAAGACCTTCCTGAGGGCGAGGAGCTGAGCTTCTATCAGCAGGGCGAATACGTGGATCTTTGCGCCGGTCCTCACCTGATGAGCACCAAGCCGGTAAAAGCCTTCAAGCTTACCTCCGTCGCCGGCGCCTACTGGAGAGGCTCCGAGAAGAACAAAATGCTGACCCGTATCTACGGCACCGCCTACACCAAATCTTCCGATCTGGAAGAATACCTGAAGAAGCTGGAAGAAGCCAAGCTGCGCGATCACCGCAAGATCGGACGCGAGATGGGTCTTTTTATGAGCCACAACCTGGTTGGCCGCGGTCTTCCCATGTTCCTTCCCAAAGGCTATACCATCTGGCAGGAGCTGGAAGAATATATCAAAGCCAAAGAAAGAAAGCTGGGCTATCAGCATGTCATGACCCCTTGTGTCGGCTCCGTCGATCTGTACAAGACCTCCGGCCACTGGGATCACTACAAAGAGAACATGTTCCCTGCCATGGAGCTGGAGGGCGAATCCTATGTGCTTCGTCCCATGAACTGCCCGCATCATATGATGATCTACGCCAATCAGCCCCATTCCTACCGTCAGCTGCCTATCCGTATCGGTGAAATCGCTCACGACTTTCGTTACGAGCCCTCCGGCAACCTGAAAGGCATCGAGCGCGGACGCCATTTCTGCCAGAATGACGCCCATCTGTTTGTAACCCCTGAACAGATTGAGTCTGAATTCAAATCAGTCGTCGATCTGATTTTCGATGTATACAAAGATTTCGGCATCACCGACTACCGCTGCGTGCTTTCCCTGCGCGATCCGGCCGACAAGGTTAAATATCACCCGGATGATGAAATGTGGGATAAGGCCGAGAACGCCCTGCGCGTTGTTTTAAATGACCTGGGCATCGACTATACCGAAGAAATCGGCGAAGCCGCCTTCTATGGTCCGAAGCTGGATGTAAACGTGCAGCCTGCCGTAGGCGCAGAGTATACGCTGTCCACCTGTCAGCTGGACTTCTGTCTGCCTGCCAAGTTTGCCCTGACC
Source organism: Bacillota bacterium (assembly GCA_017634575.1). GTDB lineage: Bacteria > Bacillota > Clostridia > Lachnospirales > Bianqueaceae > RUG760. Next base: position 3,914 of record JAGBND010000063.1, on the reverse strand, counting down.
TACGTAGATTCTGACGGCACCGAAAAAACACCCGTGGTGCTGCACCGCGCGATTCTGGGATCCCTGGACCGTTTCATGGCTTACCTGATCGAAGAAACCATGGGTAAATTCCCCACCTGGCTGGCTCCGGTTCAGGTTAAGGTTCTTCCCATTTCCGAGAAAAACGCCGCCTATGCCGAAAAAGTTTACCAGGCACTGGAAGATGCCGGCATCCGGGTGGAGCTTGATGACCGCTCCGAAAAGATCGGTTACAAGATCCGCGAAGCTCAGATGGAAAAGGTCTGCTACATGCTGATCCTGGGCGCCAAAGAAGAAGAGGCCGGCTGCGTCAATGTGCGTGTCCGCGACTCCGAAGGCTCCGAGACCATGGCGCTGGATGCGTTCATCGCTAAAGTTCTGGAAGAAATCCGCACCAAGAAAGCATAAATAAACGTAACTATTCAGGAACGCCCCGCATTTGCATCTTTTTTCCCGAAATCAATGAATATAGGGATAAAGGCGCTCATGCGGGGCGTTCTCTATTTAGCACTCTACTGCCAAAAATGGCACTTTTTCCGAAACGGCAGTAGGGAAACCCATTTTTTAACGATTTTACTGCCAAAAACGCCTTTTTTCCGAAATGGCAGTAGCTTTTTGACGAAAATAGCAAAAATTACTGCCAAAAGTGGCACTTTTTCCGAAACGGCAGTAATTGCTACTGCCGTTTCGGAAAAATCGCTGTTTTGGCAGTAATTTTATGGAAATGTAAGTGATGCTACTGCCATTTCGGAAAAACCCTGGTTTTTGGCAGTAATTTAGTTTGAGTTATTGGCTTTGGACCGTTTTTTCAAGATATTAAATGTCTGCCAGGGCTGCGTCGAGGGCTGCAAAGGCTTCTTCAGGAATTTCACGGCCGGAGGCATGCATGATTTCTCTTAACGTCTCATGCCGCATCATAGCGGGGACCTGATCGGCTCCGGGGAACATATCCAGGAGGATCTTTTTGGCCTTGTCATTGGCCATCAGGTCTTCATAGGGCGTATTCGAAGAAAGGGTCTGCCAGATAGGCTTTACGGTTTCGTATTCGTAGGCATAGTGTCCCGGGCCGACCTCGAAAGGAGCCTTGCCTGAGAGCGGGAGCGTAATCTGGGCGCCGGCGCCAAAGGGAACGGTCACTTCAACCTTCAGATGATTCTGATCCACCACTGTCCAGGCTACCTCATATTCTCCGGCAGCTGAATCGTAGGTCATCTCGAAGGGCGAAAGCGCTTTGTTAACAACAGGAGCAATTTGGACCTTTTTAAAGCCGGGGCACGCCTCTGCCGGTTTCAGACCGCCACAGTAAGAGAAGATCCATTCCACGATCGATCCATAGGCATAGTGATTGAGGCTGTTCATGCCGGTGGAGCTGATGCTGCCGTCGGCGAGAACCGAGTTCCAGCGTTCCCAGATGGTGGTAGCGCCCAATTTGATCTCGTAGATCCAGCCGGGATAATCCTCATTCAGCAGCAGGCCGTAAGCCAGATCCTCCATGCCTACATCACACAGCACTTTGCAGAGTAAAGGCGTTCCCACAAAGCCGGTTTTCAGCTTGCCCTTGGAAATCTTCATTTGCTTGCTCAGCATCGCCACGCCGCGTTCTTTCACAGAAAGGCCTTCGCTGATATTCAGCAGGGCTGCCGTCTGCGTATCGATGCAGCAGCGTCCGTTGGGGGAGAAATACTCTTCCAGCAGACCCTGACGGATTTTTTCAGCCAGCTCTGTATAGAAGGCAGCGTCCTCCTCCAGGCCAAGCACCTTAGCTGCTTTAGCTACCAGCAGAGCGCTGCGGCGATAATAGGTATCGGCAATAAAGCCTTCTTCCGTTGCGCCAAGGACAGCATCCGGTCCGGCATAGGGGGTATCTAATGCCAGCCAGTCACCGAAGTGGAAAATCTTTCGCCAATTATGATCATCCCCGGTAAAGGTGGTGATGTAATCTACCCAGGCCTTCATCTGCGGATAATAACTCTTCAGCAATTCCGTATCGCCGGAGAACAGATAGACATTCCAGGGAATAATGACGCCGGCGTCTCCCCAGGCGGTGGCAGCCTGTCCGGGATTATCGTCAACAAAGGGAATAAAGTTAGGTACAAGACCGCCCCATTTTTCCTGCTCCAAGGCCATATCGTGCAAAAACTTGGTATAAAAAGCTGCAGCATCGGACAAATAAAGGGCAGTTGGTGAGAAGACCTGCGCATCGCCGGTCCAGCCAAGACGCTCATCGCGCTGAGGACAGTCGGTGGGTACATCCACGAAATTGTCCATCATGCCCCAGCGGGTATTGTCCACCAGCTTGTTAATCAGTTCGTTGCCGGTCCGGATAAATCCGCGCTGCACATTATCGGAGGTAAGAGAGAAGGCGGCGAAGCTGTCTGTCTGGAAGTCCTCGGGCGCATGGAAGGAATCTTCTTCCGGACGTTTGATTTCGATTTTTACATAACGATAGCCGTAGAACGTAAACTTAGGCATCAGCGTGACGGCCTGACCACCGGAAGTATACCAGTATTCAGCCTTAGCCGTGCGGAGATTCTCGTTATAGAAGTTGCCCTGCTGCAGGATCTCGCCCACCTGAAGATGCACTTTGGTGCCTTCCGGTTCGTTTACCTTAAGGGACCAGATGCCGGCGATATTCTGGCCGATATCCAGCACACATTCTCCGGCAGGCGTTTTAATGAGCTCCAGGACCGGGAAGCTTTCATAAATGCGGACCGGAACGGAATATCTGGCTGTAAGAATCGCCTCTTTTTCGCCGTTTCCTGTTCTGGGATTGCCTTTAGGCGCATCGACATAGCAAACTTTTTCAGGCTCTGTATCCGGAAGGGTATCGTCCCGCCATTCACCGTCGTAAATGTTGGTAAAGGTGATATGACTGCGGGTCACGCTCCAACTGTCATCCGTACCGATGACCTCTTCTGTTCCATCTTTGTAAACAATATGAATCTCCGCCAGGAGTTTATAGCTGTTTCCGAAGAAAGGCTCCGGGCGGCCGGAAAAGCCGATTCGTCCGCTGTACCAGCCATGGCCAAGCTCCACATCCAGCTGATGGTCTCCCAAAGAAGACAGGTCAGGGGTGATATCAAAGGTCTGGTATTGAACCCAGTCAAAGTAATCGTTGCAGTAGGGAGTCAGAAATTCATCGGAAATTTTGAGTCCGTCCATTCTGGCTTCATATAAGCCAAGACCGGTGATATAGAGTCTGGCGGACAGAACTTCTTTGGCAACGGAAATGTCTTTATGGAAGATCGGCAGCCTCTCCTGGCTGTCATCGCAGCCGATCCATTTTCCAATCCAGGGTTCATCCATTTTGGAGGTTTCAAAGTAATGGTCGTCGGAAACGGCTTCTTCGCCTTCTTTGTCGGTGCGGATAGAAACATTCCAGATATATCGGGTTCTGGGCTTAAGCGGCAGATCGATGGGACAAGCGAGAGAATTCAAATCCTGCCAGAGGGTGTCGCATACCTGGCGGCGGGGACTATTGATAGGATTCTCTTCACGAATGATTAATCTGGCTTTGTCCTGTTTGGTTCCGACTGCATCTTCGACAGTCCAGCTGAATACGGGTCTTGTCATAGAAAAACCCATGGGATTTGTAAGATGATTTACTTTACAGTTGGTAATCAGCATGGATATGAGTTCCTTTCTTGATAGGGCGTAACTGGTGGTGAGCAGTTACGAATATAGATTTGCTGAGTAATAGTTTACAATGTAACGATTGATTTGACAAGAAGAAAATGTGATATGGCGGGATGGAGGCGCAACGGCCATTCGGACTCCGCTTCGGCTTCGTCCTCACCCGTTGGGTCTTCCTGGGACGGTCGCGATAAAGCACTGCTCCTTCGGCGCAGTGCCAACGGCCATTCGGACTCCTCTTCGCTTCGTCCTCATGTCCGTTG
>JAGBND010000062.1 GCA_017634575.1 Bacillota bacterium | reverse complement strand
GGATAGACATCGATCCAGCGCTCATCAAATCCGCGCTGCACGGTCTTTACATAATCCTCTCCCAGGGGCGCGACCGCTTTTTTCACCATCTCTTTGGCCTGCTCATAGGTGTAAGAGATGGAAAGATCGCCAACCAGAGGCGCATAGACATCGTAGTAGTGAAGTTCATCGACGCCAAGCATCTTCTTGCGAAGCTCCACATAGCGATACATGGCAGGCAGATATTTATGAACCGTCTCCACTAAAGAATCATAGACGCTGGCAGGAATATTCTCACCCGCCATGGACATGGCTCTTGCGCTCTCGTAGTGACGGGTGCGGGCGGTGAATACATCGGCCTTGACATTGCTGCCATAAGCTGCGGCAAAGGTATTGATATGGTTTTTGAAGCCTTTATAGTAATTCTTAAAGGATTTTTCGCGAACCTCCCGTCTGGTATCTGACTGCAGGAAGATATAATTGGAGCCGGAAAGAGGAAGCTCTGACCCATCTTCCAATACCACCGGATCAAACTTCATATCCGCGTCCATCAGCATATTCGCAATTTCGCCAGGCGCATGGCGGATTTCGCCCATGCCGGAAAGAATCTTCTCTTCTTCTTTGGATAAGGTATGCGCCTTGGTTCTGGCCAGATCATCCAGCGCATGACGGTAAGGTGCCAGCTCCTCAGAGGCCAGGTAGGCGGCAAACTTCTCTTCCGGAATGGCAAGAATCTCCGGTTGCGCAAAGCTTAAAGCCGCGCTGATCTGGGAAAACAGGCCCATTGCTTTCGATGTCATCACCTGACCGGCTTCGGCGCGGGTATCCTCCGAAGAACGAAGAGACGCATAGCAGTACACATTCTCCATCTTCCGGTCCAGCGCCTCTTCGGCATCAAAGAATGCTCTCAGCACAGCCGCCGACTCTCCCAGCCGTCCTTGATAGGCGCTGACCTTCTCAGCCTCCGCCGGCAGCGCCATCAGCGCCTCTTCCCAGGCCTCATCACTCGCAAACAGTGTGGTAATATCCCACTTATACTGCTCTTCAATCAGATTTCTTTCTTTAATTTCCATCTTAAATCCCCTTCTAATCTAATTCCTTCAGCCCCGTATACAGCTCAAAATATCTGCCCTTCAGCGCCAGCAGCTCTTCATGGGTGCCCCGCTCGATAATCTCGCCATGCTCCAGCACGCAGATCATATCGGCGTTGCGGACCGTGGAAAGGCGGTGGGCAATCACAAAAGTGGTGCGGTTTTTCATCAGCCGGTCCATGCCGTGCTCGATATGCCGCTCCGTACGGGTATCTACAGAGCTGGTGGCCTCATCCAGCACCAGGATAGGTGCCTTGGAAATGGCTGCCCTGGCGATGTTCAGCAGCTGCCGCTGTCCTTGGGACAGATTGGCACCGTCCCCCTCCAGCATGGTATCGTAGCCCTTGTCCAGCCGCATAATAAAGCTGTGGGCGCTGGCGGTTCTGGCCGCCTGCTCCACCTCTTCGTCGCTGGCATCCATCCGGCCAAAGAGAATATTTTCCTTCACCGTGCCGGTAAACAGATGGGTGTCCTGCAGCACCATGGCAATATGGCGTCTGAGTTCCTCGCCGTCGTATTTTTTGATCTCCACGCCGTCGATCAGAATCTCACCCTGCTGAATATCGTAGAAACGGTTCAGCAAATTGGTGATGGTGGTCTTTCCGGCGCCGGTGGATCCCACAAACGCAATTTTCTGTCCGGGCTTCGCTTCGATATTGATATTTTTCAAGATCGTCTTGTCCGGATTGTACCCGAAGGTAACGTTCTTTAATTCCACGTGGCCTTTGATATCGTCCATCGGCTCGGGCGAGGCAATCTTCAGATGCTCCGGTTCCTGATCCATCATGTCAAAGACACGCTCCGCGCCGGCCAGCGCCGAGAAAATTGTCGTAACCTGGTTGGCCAGGTTCATAATGGGGAAACTGAACTGATTGGAATAGTTCACAAATACCGTCAGGCCGCCCACATCAAATTTTCCCAGGGCGCAAAGCACGCCGCCTACGGTAGCCGTCAGCGCATAGCAGATCTTGGACATGTTGCCCATGATGGGCCCCATGATGCCGCCAAAAAACTGCGCGCCTACCTGCTTATCCCTTAAATCCTGGTTCAGCGTGCCAAACTCTTCAATGCACTCGTCTTCATGATTGAAGACCTTGACAACCTTCTGCCCCGTTACGGATTCTTCAATATAGCCGTTCAAAGCGCCTAGCGCCTTCTGCTGTTCGCGGTAGTATTTGCGGCTCCGGTTGCCGATGGTAGCAGCAACCTTGGCAAATAACGGCACAAAGGCCACCGTGATCAGCGTCAGCCAGATATTGGTATAAATCATCATGACGAGGGTGCCGATAAGCTGCAGCGCGCCCTGCACCAGACTCACTAAAGAGTTATCCAGCATCATGCCGATGTTATCCACATCGTTGGTGAAGCGGCTCATCAGATCGCCGGTGGTATTGGCGTCGAAGTAACGAACCGGCAGCTTCTGGGATTTCACAAACAGGTCGTTTCGAATTGCCTCCAGCGAATTCTGGGACACCGTTACCATCAGCCTGCTCTGCAGATAGGTCGTTACTACGTTCACCAGGTAAATGCCGCCAAGGGTGGCAATGCCCATTCCCAGTCCTGCCAGCTTCTCCAGTCCAGCGCCTTCAATAATATAGTTGTTGATAATCGGACGAAGCAGATAGGATCCTGCCAGGTTGGCCAGGGTGTGAATCACCAGGAAAACCAGGGCAAAAATCATATGTATTTTATATTTTCCGACATAACCGAACAGCCTGTTAATAACAGCCTTCGTATCCTTCGGTTTGGATTTTTCCATTCCCCTTCCGCGGGGTCCTCCCATTGGCGGCATCAGGCCCTCACCTCCTCACGGTCCATCTGAGAATAGTAAATCTCCTGATAGGCTTCATTATTTTCCAGCAGCTCCTCATGGGTGCCCATACCTGTCACTTTTCCATCGTCCATGACGATAATCGTATCCGCGTCTCTCACGGAGGAAATCCGCTGGGCAATAATAATCTTGGTGGAATCCTTCAGCTCGCCCTTGAAGGACTGGCGGATTCTGGCCTCCGTTGCCGTATCCACCGCCGAGGTGGAATCATCCAGAATCAGGATTTTCGGTTTTTTAAGCAGCGCCCTTGCAATACACAGCCGCTGCTTCTGTCCGCCGGAGACATTCACGCCGCCCTGACCCAGCTCCATCTGATATCCGTCCGTGAAGTTCCGGATAAAGTCATCCGCCTGTGCGCTCTTTGCGGCAGCGGTAATCTCCTCCTCTGTGGCGTGCTGATTGCCCCATCTGAGGTTTTTCTCGATGCTGCCTGAGAAAAGCACGTTTTTCTGCAGAACCATTCCCACGCCGTCTCTTAAATGGGTAAGGGAATAATCCTTGACATTCACGCCGTCCACCAGCACTTCGCCCTCATCCACATCGTACAGACGGGGAATCATGCTCACAAGCGTCGTCTTGCCGCAGCCGGTGGAGCCGATAATGCCCACCGTCTGTCCCGGCTCTATGGTCAGATTAATATCTTCCAGAACCGGCTCCTCAGAGGTTTCATAGTAACGGAAGAACACATGCTTAAACTCGATGCGGCCTTTTTCCACCTTCAGATCTTTTCTGGAGGCATTTTCATCGGAAAGCGCCACATGTTCATCCAGCACTTCCGACAGACGTTTGGAAGAGGCCACCGCGCGGGAAGCGCTCATGAATATCATAGAAAGCATCATCAGGGACATCAGAATCTGGGTAATATAGGTGATAAACGCCGTCAGATCGCCCAGGGGCATGCTGCCCAGCAGCACCATCCGGCCGCCAAACCAGATCACCGAAAGAGAAGCCAGATTCATGAACAGCGTCATAACCGGCATCATTAAAATAATCACGCCAATGGCATCCATGCCGGCGGACTTCAGATTGCCGTTTGCTTTGCGGAAACGGTCTTCTTCATAGTCTTCCCGCACAAAAGATTTCACAACGCGGATATTGGTCAGATTTTCCTGAACACTGACATTCAATCCGTCCACCATGGTCTGCATCCGGGTGAATTTCGGGAAGGAAACCTTCATGACCACGGTCATGACGAGAATCATGATCGGCATAATCACCGCCAGCACCAGGGCCAGCCGGGCATTGAGCCGGATTGCCATATAAAGGGCGCCAATCAGCATGCCGGGGGTTCTCAGACACATTCTCAGCAGCATATTGGTGAAGTTCTGGATCTGGGTTACGTCATTGGTCAGCCTGGTGACCAGTGAACCGGTAGAGAACTTGTCAATATTCGCAAAGCCGAAGGTCTGTACCTTCGCAAACACATCCCGGCGGACATCAGCGCCGAAATTGATGGAGGCCTTTGCGCCGTAGTAGCAGCCGCCCACGCCGCCCATCATCATTAAAAGCGATGCTGCTACCATAATAAGTCCCATGGTAATCACATACCCCGGGTTCTGGTTAGCAACACCGCCGTTAATAATATTTGCGAAGAATTTAGGCATCACAACCTCGCCGATTACCTCGACGATCATTAAGAGCGGACCTAACGTAAAGTATTTCACATAAGGCCGCGCATACTTTAACCAACGTTTCATAGTGATAACTAATCTTCCTTCTAAAAAAAATAGTAGTAAGGGTGCAAACAGGCAAGCTATTTACACCCTGACACAGAAGAACTGCCTTTCAAATCAAGATCAAAGATTATTCGTCAAGAAAGCTTTCCATATTGACATGAATTCTGTCAATATAGCTTACTAACTGATCCAGCTCTTCTTTCGAAAAGCCTTCGAAAGCCGCCGTATCAATGGTGCGGAAGACCTTCTGAGATTCCTTCACGATCTTCATGCCCTTTTCTGTAATGGCAACCTCATTAAAACGGTTGTCCTTCTCAGAAACGCACTTTTCAATAATACCACTTTTTTCCAGTTTTTTCAAGGTTACAGCTACGGCCGCAGGCGTAACGTTCATCTGCTGAGCCAGATCCCGCTGAGAAACTGTCAATCCCTGGTCAATCATCCCGCTCAGGGTAATCAGGAGCTGATGCTGACTTTTTTGAATATTATTTTTCTCAACATAACGATTGATGGCAACCTTGTAATATTTGGACATCCGGAGAATTTTTCCAGCAACAGCCATCAAAAAGGCCTCTTGTTCTTTGACTTCCCTGCTTGGTCTCGCCATAGGAATTCCTTTCTTTTTTTCACAGTTTCATGGTTAACTAATTAGAATGATAATAGTATATTTTCTAAGTGAAAAAAAGTCAATTGCGCAATTTGACGAAGCGTAGACAAATATGCTAAAATATTCCGTGATATTTTTCAAATTACTTTAATAACGGAGGATGTTTTTGTTCTAATGAATATTCTCATTGCCGAAGATGAAAAAAGACTGGCAGGCGCCCTGTCAGGCATTCTGGAAGAACAGCGGTATCATACGGATGTCGTCTACAACGGCCGCGACGCCTGGGATTATGCCTCCTGCGGCGATTACGATGTGATCGTCCTGGACGTGATGATGCCCTATATGGATGGCTTCGAGGTGGTTTCCAAAATGCGCAAAAATCTGATTCAGACTCCCGTTATTATGCTGACTGCCAAGGACAGCTGGCAAAGCAAGGTCCAGGGGCTGGATGCCGGCGCAGATGACTATCTGACCAAGCCCTTCCAGCCGGAAGAGCTGCTGGCCCGGATCAGAGCCCTCACCAGACGAAAGGGCGAAGTGGTTCTGGACACGCTTACCTTTGAAGATCTGACTCTGAATCTGTCGACCTACGATCTTTCCTCCGGGGCCAAAAGCGTTCACCTGGGGTACAAAGAATTTGAAGTGCTCCGCATTCTCATGTCCAACCCCAAAAACATCGTTCCCAAAGAAGATCTGCTCACCAAGATATGGGGCACCGAGTCCGATGCGGAAGACAACAATGTAGAAGCCTATATCAGCTTTCTGCGGAAAAAACTGCATTTTGTGGGAAGTTCTGTACAAATCACCACCATCCGCAAAGTCGGCTATCGCCTTCTTGCAGCAGAGGGCGAGGCATAACCATGATCAAAAAACTGAAGCTGAAGCTTACCCTGATTACCATGAGCCTGGTAACGCTGCTGCTGGTTCTGGCTTTCGCGGCGCTTCTTATTTTTTCCTGGAAAAACAGCCAGACACAGATCGATCAGGCCCTGCAGATGGCCCTTTCCGATTTCACCGGGGAATTTTCGGATGATTTTTCACAGAACTTCCCCAAGAACTCATCCCAGGAGGCCTTTTCGGATAAGACCCCTCCGCCGCTGCCGGACAATGAAACGGCAAACGAAACTGCCGAAAATGACACCCAGGCCTTTATCCGTATGGGTCAAAGAGATGGCTTTCGGAGGGATCAGTTTGATGAAAGCCGTTTTACCCCCACCATCACCGTAAGGGTGATGACGGATGGTTCCGTTTCCATCATCCGCTCCAATCTGGCTTCCATTTCGGAAGACGATCTGAACCAGATTGTTTCCGAGGCTTCCTCCTCAGGGAAAACAGGCGGGATACTGTCTGATTATCAATTGAAATTTCAGTTTGCCGCGCAGGAATCATCCGACAGCGAAGAGGGCACGGTGGTCGCTTTCGCAGATCTGTCCCGCGCCAACAGCCAGCTAAGTTCTCTGGCTCTGAACGCCCTGGCCATCGGGCTGCCTGCCCTTGTGGTGCTTTTCTTCATCAGCCTTGGCCTTTCTTCGTTAGCGGTTAAGCCCGTGGAAAAATCTCTGCAGCAGCAAAAGCAGTTTGTCGCAGATGCTTCCCATGAGTTGAAAACACCCCTTACCGTTATCATGACCAACAACGAAATACTTCTTCGACACCCGAACAGCACCGTAAAAGAAGAAAACAAATGGCTGGAGAGCACCCGCCAGGAAGGCCTGCGCATGCGGGAGCTCATTGAAAACCTGCTGTTTTTAGCCAAAAGCGACGCCGACAGGCTGCCCCAGACCCTGTCTCAGATCGACTTATCCGATCTGGCAGAAGAGACAGTTCTGACCTTTGAGCCGGTAGCTTTTGAACAGGGCATCCTGGTGGAATCCGAGATCCAGGAAAACATCCAGATCTGGGCCGACCAGGCGCAGCTCAAACAGCTGATGATGATCCTGCTGGACAACGCGGTGAAATATTCTGCGCCCGGGAAAACGGTCACCCTGCGCCTTTTCAAAGAAGCCTCTTGGGTCCGTCTCAGTGTCCACAACTTCGGCGACCCCATTTTACCCGAGCAGATTCCTCATCTGTTTGAACGGTTTTACCGTACCGACAGCGCCCGGACCCATTCCGAAAAAGGAGGCTACGGACTGGGGCTTTCCATCGCTCAGACCATCACGGCGCTGCATCACGGAAATATCAGCTGCACCAGCTCCGAAAAGGAAGGCACTATTTTTCTGGCAGAGCTTCCCCTGAAGCAGAATCCCAAAAACAGCGCCAAAGAAAAGCAAAAGGCTTCGGAGCGTTGAAGCTGCTTTATCCAAAGAACGGCTCCCCGGAGGCGCCCCGCCATGCAAAAGCCAGAAAGGATTTGCACATAACAGATCATGCGATTATATACGACTGAATACATTCATATTCCTGTAAGAAATGACAGAACCTTAAAGGTGCTGGTAATCCGGCACACCGCAGTTCCTTCGCCGTCAGAAAAAGAGGCCGACACAGGCGAGCCTGCTATGCAGGAGCCCGCAGCCCCTGTTGCTGGCGGGCCAAAAATACTTCACGCGCAGCCCAAGGATCGCTCCATCGGGGTTCTGTGGCTTCACGGAGGCGGCTATGCAACCGGCTTTCCCAAGCTGGTCCTCATGTCCGCAGGTCTGGAGCTTGTCCGTCACTACAATGTGACATTGTTTGTCCCCGATTACAGATTGTCCGGCAAAGCGCCCTATCCCGCCGCCCTGGAGGATGCCTATGATACCCTGCTGTATATGAGGGATAACGCCCGGGGGCTGGATATTCGCAAATCTCAGCTGATGGTGGGCGGCGAAAGCGCAGGCGGCGGTCTTTGCGCTGCCCTGTGTCTTTACGCCAGGGATTTGAAACGAAAGGGTTCGGAGAAAGCCGTTAATATCGCTTATCAGATGCCGCTGTATCCGATGATTGACGACCGGGATACCGAAACCAGCCGAAGCAATACCGGCATTTTCTGGAACACAAGGCGCAATCACGCTGCCTGGAAACAGTATCTTCGGGACATCTATCCGGATTCCATGAGCAACGCTGAGCGCGATGCAGCTTTAGCTACGCTGGCTGTTCCGATCTACGCAGCCCCCGCCAGGGCCAAAAACCTGAGCGGCCTGCCGCCCTGCTACAGCTTCATCGCCAAAGGCGAACCCTTTTATGCGGAAACCGTTGATTTTATGAAGCGTCTGAAGGCCGCAGGCGTTCCCGCCCACCTGGATGAATACGAAACCACCGAGCACGCCTTCGACATGCTTCTGCCATTTCTTCCCGAAAGTAAAAAAGCCCGGGAGCGCTTCATCAAACAATTTGACTACGCCTCCCGGAAATTCAGTGCGAAAAATTAGATAACACCCGTCTGAGCCAGCGCCACCAAAATACAGGTGACCAGCACAATCGTGGCTCCGATCATAGCCCCCGGACTTACACGAAACCTGGCATGGGCCTCGGCTCCTTCTTTCTGAGCGGAAGCATCCGTATGAGGAACCAGCTTGGCCTTGCGAAGGGTGGTGACCACCGGCTTGTAAATCAGTACCGTAATGGCTGCATTCAGACCGCCTTTAATCAGATTAAAGGGAAGGAACACCGTAGGAAGCATGGCCACCACGGCATCACGGGGATAACCCATATAGATGGGCGTCAGCAGATAGTTCCACAGCAGCATAACAGCCACCATGCAGACAACGCCAATCACCAGACCGATCACCGCGCCCTTCAGGGTGCGGTTCTTTTTATAGACCAGAGCGGCGACGCAGGCAAAGCTGACGGTAGAAACCAGATTCATCACAGCGCCGATCCATCCGGTTTCGCTGACGGTGAACATTTCCACCAGGCTGACCACAAAAGAAATAACAAAAGCCTCCACCGGGCCATAAATAAAACCGCCGATGGTAATAATCACATCCTTGGGCTCGTATTTCAAAAACGAAACCAGAGGAATCCGGATAAACACCATCAGCAAATAGCTCAGGGCGGCGAGCATCGCCAGAGTGACGATTTTTTTGGTTTTCTGATCTTGCATGATAATCCTCCATTCGAGAAAAAAATATACCTGGAAAGCATTTGCCTTCCAGGTGCATCATGACGGATTAATCCATGCACGCCTTCTCTCATCCAGACTTTACTGTCGGTTCCGGAATCACACCGGATCGGCCTGACTGCCTTATCAAAGGCCCAGGTTCGCAGACTTTACTGCCGGTGGGGAATTTCACCCCGCCCCGAAGACATTTGTTTCCAACTAATTACATTCTACCACAGATGGGTCAAAACGCAACAGACATATTATACGGAAAGAATGTATGACTTTGCCTGCGATCTTGTGCAATTTCCATTTCAGTCAGGCATCTCTGTTTTTAAAGCGTTACGGTTTATCTGAACCTTTTCTTTTCACCGGATCCGCCTCTTTAAGGACAGATAAACCGAAGCGCCCCTTTGCAGGTGGTGGCAATGACATCGGAATGCTCGCCGCCATATTCCCCATCCAGAGTCCAGGGAATGGAATGGTCGCTTAAAAAGCGCACCGTAATGGCCTTTCGGTATATAATGGCCGGGGAGCTGAAGTCCTGAGCCAGCACCGCATTCAGGGTGGACAGATTTTGCAGCGGATCCTGAAAATAGCGGATCAGAATCAGTTCTGAATAGCCGTCCCTCAGGCTGATGTCGCCGCCCTTGATCTGCAGGCCGCCCACAGAAGTGGTATTCGCGATCATTCCCAGGTAAAAATCACCTTCAAAGCGTTCCGCATCGGCAATGATCCGAAGATGTTCAGGCTTGTAGCCGGGAAGCCTTCGGGCCCCTTCGATCACATAGGCCATATGCCCCCAGATATTTTTGATCTCCTGGGGCGTGTCATAGGTCACATCCGTAAAAGAACCAAAGGCTGCCACATAGGTAAAATATCTGCTTCCAAAACGGCCAATATCAAATGGAAGCACCTGTCCGTTCACGATGGTCTTTGCCGCGCTCTCCAAGGAGGTTGGGATCAGATGACTGGTTGCAAAGTCGTTGGTGCTTCCGGCAGGAATATATCCTATGGGAACGCGCTTTGCCTCCGGCAGCTGCATCATGGCGTTAACCACTTCATGGAGAGTTCCGTCTCCGCCGCTCACCACGACCACATCGTAGGGGAATCTCTCTGAAGAGGCGCCGATTTCCCCGACAAAACGAAGCGCATCAGCCTTGGCTTTTGTCGGATAAGCTGTAACAAGCGCGCCGCCATTTGACAAAATATCAATCACCTGATGCAGAGACTGCTTGATCACGCTGCGCCCTGCATGAGGATTGTAGATCAGAAGAATGTTTTTCCAATGATTCATATGCTTTATTAACAGCTCCCTTCTAAAAAAGATACGCTGCAGTTCAAATAATCGCCGAAAAAGCTTTTCTTTCTAAAGAAATAGTTTTCAATGATGCCAACTGTAAATATCAGCCGCTTAACCATTATACTATACTCCCTATCCTTTTTCAATTGATGCACTTTTTAAGTTTTTGTGAATCCGACTGAAGACGTCCGCAAAATGCAGGAAAAGAAAAGACCTTTTCGAGCAATCGAAAAGGTCTTTTCTTCGCGCCGCGCAATGCTTTGACAGCGCAGCGCACCATTTCAGAAGGGGATATTCCAAATATTACGATAATGTCTGATTAAGCGGCATCCTCTAATGCGGCCTGTCCGGTCGTGGTGGACACGCCCTCGGGAACATATTCGCCCGCTACCACACTAAGGGTTACCTGATGTCCGTTTCTGGACACCACAAAGGTCAGGGTATCGCCTATGGATACCGATTGAACCTGGGCCTTTACTTCGCTGGAGCTGGAAACTTCAACCCCGTTGACGCTCAGGATTCTGTCGCCGACGTTCAGTCCGCCCTGCTGGGCAGGAGAACCATCCGTAACGCTGTAAACATACACGCCCAGTTCGTTGACTCTGTACATCCAGGCCATCTGCTCGGAGGCAACATCCAGCAGGGAAACGCCGATGGCCACACGGCCTGTCACATAGCCATGGGTTTTCAGATCATCCACAATTTCCATTACCTTATCAATCGGAATGGCAAATCCAATGCCATCGATGTCGTCGCCAACGGATTTGGCGTTTACAATTCCAATCAGATCACCCTGGGCATTAAACAGGCCGCCGCCGGAGTTTCCGGGGTTAATCGCAGCATCAAACTGCATCAGAGTCATGGTCTGGCCTTCTATGGTAATGGAACGGTCCAGAGCGCTGATGATGCCCTGGGTAACGCTGCCGCCAAGCTGTCCCAAAGGATTGCCAATGGCAACAACCGTCTGTCCAACCATCAGGTTGGAGGAGGTGCTGATGGTGGCAGGCTTCAGGCCGGTGGCATCGATCTTCAGAAGAGCCACGTCCAGCTGCTCATCCAGTCCCAGCAGGGTTGCATCGTAACTGCTGCCGTCACTGGTTGTAACGGTAATCGAGCTTGCGTCTTTAATGACATGATTGTTGGTCAGAATATAACCGTCCTCGGTGATAATCACGCCGGAGCCTGCGCCGGAAGTTGTGTACTGCTGAAAATAGTTTCCGGTGACCACCAGCTCTGTTACGATTTCCACGACACTGTCCTGGGACTTCTGCACGATCTCCGGCGTGGTCAGCGCGCCTTCCTCGGCGGAAGCTGTCAGCAGCTTCAAATCCGTGGTGCGGGATGCATCAGCGGTTCCGGCGATGGGGCTGCCCTGGCTGCTGCTTGAGCCATTCTCGGTGTCTCCGCCGGGAACGGTGTTTTCAGGCCTCTCCAGAAGCTGATCCGGCAGCTGGGCTTCGCTCTGAGAGGACGATGCGCTGCCGGGAAGCGCTTTGCTGAGCATCCAAGCGCTTCCGAAGCCGATGGAGCTGAATATCAGAGCGCAGGACAGAACAATGGCCACCACGCTTTTTGCAGTTAACGGTTTGGACTCCTTTTTCGGTTTGGTATAGCTATAGTTCGGATGGCCTTGCACCGGGGTTCCGTACACATGCTGATAATAGTTGTTTTGGGAAGAATTGCCGGACATACCGGCGCCGCCCGCGCCTGCTGCTCCCTGCGCGGTATTGTTTTGGTATGCGCTCATCCGGGAATAGCCCGGCTGTGCATAACCAGACTGTGCATAGCCTGACTGGGTATTGGCTGTCTGCGTATTAGTTGTCTGCGCATTGCTCGTCGGCGTATTGGTTGTCTGCTCTTTTCTATCGTCATAATCATCCATGACATAAACCCTCTTTCTATATGAAAACCTTTATGGCCCTTAGCCCTGGGCCTTTTGGCTTTTTTCTTTTTATGCTGTTATCATACAACCGAAAAATGTCTAAAATTTGGCGATTTTGTGATGCTTTTTTAAAGGAGATGTAAACAATCTGTGAAGTGCACCCGCCTGTTTTGCAGCTGCAGCATCCGTAATTTACAGATTCAAAAGGAGATGAAGCTTGCTTTTTCATCTGTTTATTATTACAATTCATGTAGGATCATCTGTGTATGCACAGACAAAAAACACAGAGAACCATCTCTGTGTTTGCTTCAGTAAAGGAGGCAGCTTATGTTATTATGTACGCAAACCCATGCGCTGGGCGATTCCTTTGGTCCGGAGGAGGCTGTCCAGATTCTGGCCGAGGTCGGTTATGATGCAATCGACATGTCCTTTTTCGAAATGGAGCAGGGACGCGGTCCATGGCTGAGGGACGACTGGAAAGAGCACGCCATAGCCCTTAGAGCTTTGGCGGATTCCCTGAAGATCTGCTTTCGTCAGGCCCATGCGCCTTTTCCTTCGTCCAAAGGCTCCGAGCCCTACGACACCGAGATCAGACGCCGGATTATCCGTTCCATGGAGGTTTCCTCTATTCTTGGGGTCAAAAACATTATTGTTCACCCCATGCAGCATCTGACTTATCAAAGCAGCAAAAAAACTTTGTTTGACATGAATGTGGCGTTCTACCGTTCTCTCATTCCCGAATGCGAGCGTCTTAACATAAGGGTGTGCGCTGAGAACATGTGGCAGCATGATAAAAAAAGAGGCTATATCGTAGACAGCGTCTGTTCCCAGCCGGAAGAGTTCGTTTCTCTGCTGGACGAAATCGGCAGCCCCTGGATCGGAGGCTGCCTGGATCTGGGTCATACCGCTCTTGTCGGCATCGAACCGCAGGATTTTATTCGTCAAATGGGAAAAGACCATCTGAATGCGCTTCATGTTCATGATGTGAATTACATCAGGGATTGTCATACCATGCCCTACATGGAAAAGCTGAACTGGGACGAGATCTGCAAAGCCCTCGCAGAAACCGGGTACGAAGGCGATTTCACCTTCGAAGCCGACAACTTTCTCTTCAACCTTCCCCAAGAGCTCCAAAAAGACGGCGCCCAGCTGATGGAAAAGGTCGGCCGGCATCTGGTTGCAAAAATAGAATCCTATCAGGCGTCGAAGGCGTAGACAGCAAGGTCTGCCCGGCTATTCGTTCTCCATTCTTTTAAACTGCGTCTCGTAGAGCCTGGTATAGACCCCGCCGGCCTTTACCAGATCTTCATGGCGGCCTTTTTCCACAATCCGTCCATCCTGAACCACCAGGATTTCGTCAGCCGACAAGATGGTTGAAAGCCTGTGGGCAATCAGAATACTGGTTCTGGATGCTGTTAACGGCTCTATGGCTTCCTGAATCTTGCTTTCCGAAATCGAATCCAGCGCTGAGGTTGCTTCATCAAAAATCATCAGCGCTGGATTTTTCAGTAAAATCCGGGCGATGCTGATCCGCTGCTTCTCTCCTCCGGAAAGCTTCAGGCCGCGATTGCCCACCAAGGTATCAAGACCAGCCTCCTGAGCCCGCACAAAATCCGCAATATTGGCCTGCTCCAGCGCATTCCACAGCTCTTCTTCCGTGGCATTTTCCTTCGCATAGAGCAGATTATCCCGGATGGAACCGTTAAACAAATAGGTTTCCTGGGTAACGATTCCCACATTGGCCCGAAGATAGGAAAGATCCAGCTTTCTCACATCAACGCCGTCAAACACCACAGAGCCGCTGCTTACATCGTACAGTCTGAGTATCAGGTTTACAATGGTGCTCTTCCCCGAGCCGGAGGGTCCCACAATCGCAACACACTCGCCGCTCTTCAGACTGAAATCGATATTCTTTAAAATCGGATGATCCGCCTCGTATCCAAAGCTCACGTGGTTGAACCTGACTTCTCCCAGGGCCCGCCGGGCAGGAAGCACCGGATTCGGATCGTTCTCAATTTCCAGCGGCATATCATAGTAGGCAAAAATTCTGGTAAAGAGGGCCATAGAGCGAATCCATTCCACCTGAATATTCAGCAGCGAATTGACAGGCCCATACATGCGCCCCAACAGCGCCACCAGCACCGTGATATCGCCGACGCTCAGGGAAGCGTCATATCGCATCATCAAAATGCCGCCGGCCAGATAGATCAGCATCGGCCCTACATTTGCCAGCACCGAGAGAACCAGCCTGAACCATCGTCCCGCCATGCTTTCTTTTATATTCAGATCGACCATCTCCTGGTTGACTTTCCGGTATTTTAGATATTCTTCCTCTTCCTTGCCAAAAAGCTTCACCAAAAGCTGTCCGCTGACAGACAGGGTTTCATTCAAAATTCCATTGATCCTGTCCGAGCATTCCTGGGACTGCCTGGTCAGATCCCATCTGGTTTTTCCGGCGCGTCTTGTGGGAATGGTGAAAAGCGGCACAATCAGCATGCCAAAAAGGGCAAGGAGATAGTTCTTCCGGAACATGGCCGTCACCGCCACCACCAGGGTGATGGAATTGGAAAGAATGCTGGTAAAGGTGCCGGAGATCACAGCCTGGACGCCGCCGATATCCGACGTCATCCGGGTGATGATGTCCCCCTGATTATTGGTTGTGAAAAACCGTTGGCTCATATGGGAAAGATGCCGGTACATGGCATTTCGCATATCAAAGGTAATATGCTGTGCGATCCATGAATTCAGATAGCTTTCCAGAATTCCGATCAGCTCGGCTCCCACCGTGACCGCCAAAGACAGACCGATCAGCATCACAAGGGCAGGCAGATTTCTGCCGATCAGGCCCTCATCCAGAATCCGCCCCGTCAAAACAGACGGATATATTTTAAGCACAGAAGAAATAACAATACAGCCCAAGGTAAGCAAGAGCTGCTTCCAATAGGGAATCAGATAGCTGAATACCCGTTTCAGAAGCGCCCCTGTCACCTTGGGCCTGTTTTTCTTTTCCTCTTCTGTTAAAAAGCCGCCTCGTCCCATCCCTCTGCCAGGTCCGCCAGACATTCCGATACCCCCATTCCCATTTTATGGACACAGAGAACCGTCCCCTGTGTTTGTGCGGCGGCTATTTTCGTAAGCTTATCTTGTGCCGTCCAGCAGTAGAACCGTCAGATCGTTCACATTGGTGCCGGTGGGTCCGGTCATGATCAGGCCATCCACCTTTTCCAGGGCATGATAGGCATCATTGTCCTGAAGCACATCGCTGACTAAAATGTTCATTTTCTTCAGGCAGCCAAAGGTTTCGCCATCCACAATGCCTCCGGCAGCGTCTGTGGGTCCATCGGTTCCATCGGAGCCTACGGAAAACAGGCAGGCCTTCATGCCGCTGATGCCTTCGCATCCGGCCAGGGCAAGCTCCTGGTTTCTGCCGCCCAGGCCATGCCCGGTCAAATGGACCACAGTTTCGCCGCCGCAGATCACCGCTATCTTCTTTCCGTTGGCAAAGCCTTCCTCAGAGAGATAGGTTTTGGCAATGTCTGCCAGAAAAACGCCGGCATCTCTGGCAGTGCAGGTCAGCTGATCCGTCAGCACCAGGGGTTCATAGCCAAGGCGCGCAGCCGTTTCGGAAGCGGTACGGCAAAGCTGTTTCACGCTTCCGGTGATATGAGTCTCCACGTTTGACAAATCCTTCGGCGTTTCAATCTGCAGCAGCCCTTTCATCTGCTCTGTCGTTGTCAGATGGTATTTTTCCACCACCGCTCTGGCATCTTTCGATGTGCTGGAATCCGGATAGCACGGACCGGAAGCAATCATATCCAGCGGATCGCCCAGAATATCCGAAAGCACGATGACAAACACCTTAGCCGGAGCGGCAAGCTCCGCAAAGCGGCCGCCCTTTACGGCGGAAAAGCGTTTCCGGACAGTATTCATTTCAACAATATCGGCCCCGCAGGCCAAAAGCTCCTTGGTCAGCCGTGTCAGATCCTCTGCCGGAATCAGCGGTTTTTCGAACAAAGCCGATCCGCCTCCGGAAAGAAGGAACAAAACCGTATCCTCGGCGCTAAGGCCCTCCACGGCATCGATCGCTGCCTGGGTAGCCTTGAAGGAATTCGCATCCGGCACAGGATGGCCGGCCTCATAGATCGCCAGATTGCCAATCGGTCCCTGGCTGTGGTCATATTTGGTTACCACCACGCCATGATCGACGACGCAGCCGGCTTCTTCAAGCGCAGCATGAGCGGCGCTTGCCATTTGCCAGGCCGCCTTGCCCGCTGCAACCAGAACCAGCTTTCCGGATCCGAATTTCGCTTTTGCAAGAGCCGCTCTTACCGCATTGTCCGGAAGGGCATCTCTCAGGGCATCTTTAATGATGAGCGAAGCATCTTCTCTTAAACTCATAAAACAAATCTCCTTTAAGAAAAAAGAGACAGAGAATCCGCAGCCTGGCTGTTTTCTCTGTCTCTTTTTTTCTTTGCGTTTAGATAAACAAAGAAACAATAAACAGTACGATAATAACCGAAATACCCATGACAGCCGTCATACCGGTCTGGCATTTATAAGCTTCTTCCGTCTTCATATCGGAGAACTGAGAAACCACCCAGAAGTAAGAGTCGTTTGCATGGGAAGCTACCATAGAGCCGGCGCCAATCGCCAATACGATTATAACCTTGGCAAGCGGAGATGTAAAGCCCATGGTTTCCATCAAAGGCGCCATCATGCTGGCGGTGGTGATCATGGCAACGGTGGATGCGCCCATGGCCAGCTTCAGGATCATGGCGATGATGAAAGGAATCAGAACGCCAAGACCGGTTGATACCAGACCGCCAACAGAATCGGCAATAGGCATGCATTTCAAAATTGCGCCAAAGGAAGAACCGGCGCAGGTAATAGCCAGGATTCCTGCGGAATCGGTAACGCCCTGTGTAACCCAGGTAAGGGTATTCTTCTTTTCAGAAGCAGGAATCAGAGAAATGGAAAGGAACACGCCCAGAACCAGGGCCACCACCGGATTACCGATAAACATGACAATCTGATACAGCGTGCCGGTGCCGAAGGGCTTGGACGGGAAATCACAGACAGACGCCAGACCGATCAGAACGATGGGAAGAAGAATCGGGGCGAAACTCTGGAAGGTTCCGGGAAGCTTACCGTATTTTTTCTGAAGCTCTTCCAGTGTATATTCCGAGTTGGCCGGGATATTGATCTTGGAAGCCACTTTTTTCGCATAGATAATCGCAACCGCAACAGCGGGGATGGAAACAATCAAACCAACCAGGATCGTCAGACCAAGATCGGCGCCCAGGGTGCCTGCCATGGCAATCGGACCGGGCGTGGGCGGAACCAGGCAGTGGGTAGCATACAGACCGCCGGAAAGCGCGGTTCCCATCACAGCCAGGGAAACATTGGACTGTTCCGCCAGCGCTCTGCTGATCGGAGAAAGGACAACAAAACCGGAATCGCAGAAAACCGGAATACCGGTTACATAACCCATGGCGCCCATGGCAACAACACTGTTTTTCTGACCCACAAGCTTCAGAATCGCATTTGCCATAGTCAGGGCGGCGCCCGTCTTTTCCAGGATCGTACCGATAATCGTTCCGCAAAGGATAACGATGCCGATACTGGTCATAATGGAGCCGAAGCCTCCTTTAACCTGGTTCACAACCTCTGTGGGAGTCAGGCCGGACGCAGGATCCACGACGCCCCAGAACAGGCCGACCGCAAGCGCAATCACGATCATGACAATGAACGGATGCATCTTAAGTTTGGAAATTGCCAGAACCATCAGCACAACGGCCAGGATGATCGTGGCGAACAGCAAGAAAGTCATAACTGAACCTCCTTAAAAGTAATAAATATTATTCAAGGCCTGAATTTCCATTCATGGCTGATCCTTCAGGCCAAGGATAACTGAATTAACGCGCCGCCTTCTGAAAGCGCTGTACCAGCAGCCTTAGCAGATATTCCTGCCAGAACGGGGGAAGCTCTTCAATCCTGAGGACGCTGATCACCCGCTTAATCCTGTATTGCAGCGTATTTTTATGAACGAACAGCATGCCTGCCGCCTTTTGTATGCTTCGGTCGCAGTCATAATAGGCCTTTACGCTCATCAGAAGGACTTTTTGCTCGTCGCTTGAAAAGGTTTCCGTAAAGCGTTTAACCAGTCCATCCAGCAGATCTGCGCTCTCGCTGCCGGACTGAATCATCAGATATTTAGTCCGGGTAGACAGATCCGCCATATCCTGCCACGGCTCGCTTTCATATGAATCCAGCAGAAAAGCCTGTTTATAGCTGTCTCTAATCTCCCACAGGGTTGCCGCAGGCCGCCCCAGCGAAATGCGGTATCCTTTCTGAATCAATTCCTGCAAAGAAGCCGTGTTTCTGCCCGCCTTGCTGCTTGCGATCAGCACCAGATGCTTGTTCAGAATCCCCCAGATATCCGTATGCCGGTCCAGAAAGCCAAGCTGATCCAGCCAGGAGGACAGGCTTGTAATCTGCTTCTGCGAATCCAGGGCTTCCTTGGCAGAGATCATCAGCACCTGAACAGGAAAAGTAAGCTGAATCTGCATCCGGCTCATCAGCGTTCTGGCGCTGTTCATCGTCTCTTCCGTAGGCGTAAACAGATGCGTCAGGATCAGTTCTCTGACTGCGTCCTCCGAGCCGATGGGTCTCAGCAGCGATTCCAGCTGGTAGTATTTCTCCACATAAACCTTTAAAAGCTGCGCGGTTTCCTGTATTTCATCCGGATTTCCATACATACCGATAACCCCGACCACGACGCCGTTCAGCCGGATCGGCATATTGCAGCCCTCTTTCGCTCCATGATAATACTGAAGCTGATCCTTATAGATGTTCACCGGGCTTCCCTTCAGCACAACCTCCTTGGCTCCATGGTGATAGGAGCCGACTCTGGACTGGTCGCTGGAAGCTACAATAATTCCGTCCGTATTCATAATATTAATCGTACGGCCGCCAACCAGAGAAGAGGTCAGCTTGACCAGATCGCCTGCCAGTTCTTCCAGAAGCATGCAAAACCTCGCCTTCTATGCATAAAAAACCCGATCTCCGGTACAAAGATGGCACCCTTCCATTTCCGGATCTTCCTGAATCCTTGAAAGAGCCATTTCACCGGAGCAATGACTGAAGCCTATGGTTTTTGTACCAAGGCTCTTCAGAACTTCCAACGTCTTATGAATCCGCGCCTCGTCCGCCTCCATGAGGTGCGTGCCGCCAAATACCGCCTTGATGGGCATCCCCAGCCTTTTCTGAACATGCGTCATGATGTTCAAAATGCCCGGATGCGAGCACCCCACCAGGACAATGAGCGCTGACTCATGGCGAATGGCCAGACAAACCTCGTCCGGGAACAGATCCTGCACAAAGCCATCGGGGGTCTGCCTCACAAAACGCTCCGGGATGGTTTCAAAACTATATGGACGCTCAAATCCGCAGAGCACCCACACTCCAGGAGCAATCTCAAGAGCATCCCGCACTTCGCAGTGCCTGATCCGGCGCGCTTTTACATAGGCTTCGTCAAAGCCTGCGGACAGATCGGAATAGCGGACTTTGTCCTTTGCAAATTTCGGTTCGAAAAAATATGGTCCTGTATAGAGCACATCGCTTCCCAGGCCGCCATCAATCAGATCCCGGTAGCCGCCGGCATGATCATAGTGGCTGTGACTCAGGATCACGCCGTCCAGCCCCTGCAGATCAATTCCAAGCCGGCTGGCATTTTCCAGCGTTTTTTGGGAGGCGCCGGTATCAAAGAGAAATCTTTTTCCATCAGCCTCCACAAAGAAAGACAATCCATGCTCTGCTGTAAGGGCCAGATGTTCTCCGCCGCGGTCATCCATTAATGCTGTGATACGTACCATATAATCCGCCTCGATTCAAATAAAAAAAAGCTGGTTATCTGTAGAATATGTCAAAAACCGCCTTCGCAAAGACGGCATAATTGTATTATAATACAATCGTCAAAAAAGTTAAACCGTTTTATTATGTGATACGGAACAAATTTCATCGATCTTTCTCTTTCCTTTTTGTTTTGCATATCAAATCCTGCAGGCACTGTCCCGTGCCAATATGCCTTCTCTTGAAAGCAGCGGCTAAGAAGTCTATAATAATACAATCTTTTATACCCCTGAGGCTGGTGCGGTGTTCCGTCACCACGCTCCAGAATGGAGGAATCTATGACCTTTTTATTTAAAAGCAGCCGGATCGCTGCGGGCATTATCCTTGCGCTTACCGGCGTGATTATCGGCATGATCTGGTTAAGAAGCGGCGGAAAGGCGCTGTATATTCCCATCGTCGGAACAATTCTCATGGCAGGCATCGGCTATTTTGCCGCCCGCCTCTTTGCAAACATTGTATCCTCCACCGAGAACACCAGACGATTGGGCTATCTTCATATCGATCTGGATCCGAAGAAGTTTATTGCTTCCTATGAAAAAATTCCCGAAAAGGTCCACGGTTCTGATCAGCTGACCCTTTACAGCTATCTCGCAGACGGCTACTGGGCAGACGGCCAGTTCAAAAAAGCCATCGAAACACTGGAAAAGACAAAACCCGATACGCCGGCGCTGCTGGGCCTTCAGGCTTCCAAGCTCGCCCCCTGCTATCTCGCCTTGGGCGATAAGGCAGCAGCCTCTCACCAGCTGGACCGTTTGTCAGCCGTCATTGAAAAGACAAAAACCTCCAATCCGCCCTTGTCCAAAAATTTTCTGGAATCCTATACCATCTACCGGCAGTACCTGGCTGCTTTAAATGCCCAGGAAGTTTCTGTGGATTACCTGAAGAGCGCCTTTACGAAAGCAGAATATACGCTGCGCCGTCTGGAAATTGCGCAGATTCTGGTTATGGATGGGCTGCGGCATCATAACGAAAGCGAAACAGCCGAAAAGCTCACCTATCTGAAGGAACACGGCGGAAAAACCTTCTTCAGAAGCTGGGCCATTAGTCAGGACAAACCTTTTGCGTAAAAATGCTTAACTTTTTTCTCCATTCATGATACAATATTTTTTCGGATCTCACTGCCACTTATGTCTGTTTTCTATGATTGGAGTCTTATCATGCAAACCAAACTTCAAAGCGAAATCTTTATCAACATGTCCCACTGCGACGATACCAGCCATCTGGGCATCCCCAACACCTTTATGATCTTTCAGGATCTGGCCATCCGGCATGGAGAAATCCTTGGCATCGGCACCAGGCTGATCCGTGAAAAACACATCTACTGGGTGACCGGCAGAAATCACATCCATCTGTACCGCAGGCCGGCCATGGATGAAGTCATTCAGGCGGAAACCTTCCTGGGATCCGCCAGAGGCCCAAGAGCCTATCGTTATTACCGTCTCTTTCAGGGAGACGAAACACTGGCTGTAGGCAGAACGGATTTTGTCGCCACCAACATGGACAACCATACATTGGTAAAGGTCACCGACTTTTTTCCCGAACAGGAGGCTATCACTGCATCCTTCAAAGGAAAAACCCTTCCGCTGGACGAAAATGTTCCCAGAATTTCCCCTGATTTTTCCGATGGCGCTGACGCCGGTTCCTACACGGTCCGTTCCATCGATATCGATCTTGGCGGTCATATGAACAATACCGCCTATGCCTGGGCGCTTGCAGGTCTCTTCTCTTCAAAGGAACTAAGAGAAGCCGCTTTTTCAGACATTGATATCGTCTATCGCAAGCCTTGCTTTGAAGGAGAGGTTCTCGCAGCATTTCGCAGGCAGACAGAAAACGCCACCGAGCTCTCTCTTCGAAGGCCCGATGGCGAAGCCGCAGTTCTGGCGCGTTTTACATATTTGGTACTTCTATTACCTCAAATCTCCGGATTTTTCACGTCCGGTCTGATAGTCCACCACGGCGCTGTCCGGCCGTTGTGCGACATATTTCTTCAGCTGCTCATCCAGCTTGCTGCCGTTTCGAGACGAAATACATGGTTTGGTAAAAGTCCCGGCAGATCACGGGACAAGGGTTGAATTTTACAAAAATTCAGTGTACACTAAATCAGCTAATCAAAATCTAAAAGCAGGAGAAAAATTCCGGGAGCTTTCCCGGTTTTTATGTGGATGACATGAAAACTGTTGGCATTGGTATTTTAGGATTGGGAACCATCGGCGCAGAGCTGGCGCGCATTATTTTGGAAAATGCGCCTCGAATCCGCGAATATTACGGGCTGGATCTGGTCATCCGGAAAATCTATGTCCGGGACCTTCATAAAAAAAGAGCCATAGACACAGGCTCTCTTCCCCTTACGGATCAGGCTGACGAGGTTGTGTCAAGCGACAACATTCAGGTAATCTGCGAATGTATGGGCGGCTCCGGCACCGAAGTTACCTATCCTCTGGTCAAAAAGGCCCTTGAGCTGGGCAAACGGGTCGTGATGTCCAGCAAAAAGGTTCTGGCTCATCATGGAATGGAGCTGCTGGAGCTTTCCCGCAAAAACAAAGCGGTTCTTTGCTACGACGCCACGGTCGGCGGCGGAATTCCGATTGAGAAGGTCGTAGAAAACAGCTTTTATTACCAGCAGATCAGCAAGATTTCCGGCATATTAAACGGCACCTCCAACTTCATCTGTTCCAGCATGTCCCTGAAGCATCAGAGTTTTAATGATGCGCTCAAGGAAGCGCAGAAACGCGGTTATGCCGAAAACGATCCCAGCGATGACATCGACAGCTACGATGCCCTCTACAAGGCCGAAGTGCTGGCGCTGTGCTGCATGGAGCGGATCTTTGATCTTGCAAGCGTTACGCCCCGGACCATCCGCGGCATCCGCAATATCGATTTCGATCTGCTGGCGGATGAAGGCTACACCATCAAGCCGATCATCAGCATGGAAATCAAAGGCGATGATCTCTCCTACATTTTCGGTCCTGCTGTCGTTTCCATCACCGAAAATCCCTGCAGCGGCATCGATTATAACAACAATATCATCACCGTCGTAGGAAGCCGCAGCGGCGAGCTTTCCTTCTCGGGCCAGGGCGCAGGCAAAGGCCCTACCGCCAGCGTTATGTTTGATGATCTGTTAAACACGCTGCTCTACCGCAACAGCTCCGTTCTGTATAACGGCGTAAAACCCTTCCAAAAACTAAGCGAAGATAACCGCGCCTTGTATATTCACCTGAAGGTCGATGACAAGCCGGGCGAAATTGCCGAGATCGCCAGTATTCTTTCCCGTCTGGAAATCAACATCGACAAGTTTGTTACCCGAGGCAAAACAGGCGGCAGCTACGATGCCTTCCTGTTTATCTCCAAAACCGATAACATTGACCGCGAGTCCCTCACCAAAGCCCTGAAAAAGCATCATGTCCGCATTCTTTCCATGATACCGATTGTGCTTGACTGATCATCTTAGTCCGGTATCGTCAAGCTGATAAATGGTATCGCAGACCTCGCTCAGGTATTTCCGGTCATGCGAAATGCTGATAATCGCGCCGGGAAAGGAAGCGAGCATCCGGCGGATGACCGGGCCCGAGAGCGGGGAAAAGTTTCGGGTAGGCTCGTCGAGAATGAGCACGTTGGCAGGAGAAAGATTCATCTTAAGAAGAAACAGCTTGGCCTTCTGGCCTCCGGAAAGCGCCCGGATAGGATGACTCATCTCGTCCCGGGTAAAGCGCAGCGCCGCCAGATAGGTTTCCACATGGGTCCGCCACATTTTTTCGGTGGGCCCATTTTCTTTTTGCGCATCAGCCAGCTGCCTTCGCTGATCGGCGCTGGCGTGGGGATCCGTGATGCGGACCTTTCGAAGATCCGTTCCGGAAACAAGGAAATCCACTGGCGTTTTTTCGGGATCGAGCTGATCTTCATATTGCTGCGGCATATAGATGGCGGAGATATCCTTTCGCGGCAGCAATGCTTCGGCGATCAGGCGCAGCAGGGTTGTTTTGCCGGCGCCGTTCTTTCCGACGATGCCCACCTTCTCGGGGCCGCGGACAACAAGATGAATATCTCTGGACAACAGGCGGTCACCATCCGGTACAGTCAGCGCGTCCAGATGATAATCCAGGACGGTTTTACCGGGAGGTATGGGTAAAGCCAGTTCACCAAAGGAAAAATCGATGGCTTCCTCTTTGATGGGCCGCGCGGCCATCTTTTCATCTTCCTTGGCAATGCGCGCTTCGAGGGCCTTGACCGCATGCATCTTCTTTTTCAGCAGCCGGCCGCCGGCAGGATCCTGCCGGGTGATCGCCTCCTGGGCGCGGTCTACCTTCTCGTAGATCCGGCGGAACTTTTCGTCCCGGATCTTTTTCTGGCGCAGATCATTAGCGGCCAGCTCCTCCTGCCTTGCAAACAGATCCTGCCGCATCCGGACATAATCCGGATAGGACATGCGGGCCACCTGAAGGCGGCATTCCCGCTTTTGATAGACCTGTTCCAGATGAATGACTACATTCGCTGTGTTCTCGATCAGCACTTCATCGTGGGAAATAAAGAGAACGATGCCCTGAAAATTTCGGATCAGCCGTTCCAACATATCCAGCGTCTCCAGATCGAGGTCGTTGGAGGGCTCGTCCAGCAAAAGGACAGTCGGATCTTCCAGCAGGACCTTCAGCAGCTGGACCTTAACCTTTTCTCCGCCGGACAGGGTTTCCATGGGCTGCTCTTTATAGTAGACATCCAGATCGAGCCCCACCTGACGTGAGAAGTTGGCCAGTTCTCCGGGCGAGTGATCAAAGAAGGACGGATCGTCGGTAAAATACTCATAAACTGTCTTGGCCTGATTTGTGGCCGGCAGCTCCTGGGGAAGATAGCCCGGCTTTTCACCGCTGAGAATCCGGCTGCCGGAAGCATCCGCATAGTCTTCGATCAGGACAGGATCGTAGATCCATTTGAGCAAGGTGGATTTGCCATTTCCTTCTTCGCCGATCAGCACCGCCCTATCGCCGGGCCGCAGGCTGAAGGAACAGTCCCGGACAAGATCCTTCAGATCCTTCCGGTGAGTAATCGTGACATCTTTTACCTGAAGCATAGGCTTCCTTTCCTTTAGGTCCGCAAGCTGCAATAAAAATAGTCTGCCGGTTCATTTCCATGCGCAGGCAGACCTCTCTTCACAAGAAAAAAGCCTCTGTAAGGCCTGTTCAGAAGAAAAGCTGATCACGCATGAAAAACACAGCCCATCCGGACCGGGTTTCCAGTAAGTGAACAAGCATTATTTTCTGAACATGTTTCTCCTCCAAAGCTTTCTTGAAGTTATCCTATCATATTTCCGGGCAGAATGCAAGGGAGGAGGCGGCGAAAAGGAAACCAAAAGGAAACAGTATGGGTCGGGAGCATGCTCTTTCGCTGGCTCATTCACTCCACGGAGATTGACTTTTTAGTGGGCGTCATGTATTTTATGCATATAGCAGATCATCGGAAAGACAATTGTCAAGACCATAGGAAAGACGAATCTTATTATGACGAAAGAGATAAAGAAAAATTACAATATTGTCGTAGTCGGAGGCGGATTGGCCGGCTTATGCTGCGCCGTTGCCGCAGCCAGAGAAGGTGTCAGGGTGGCGCTGATCCAGAATCGCCCGATGATTGGCGGCAATGCCAGCTCGGAGATCCGCATGCATATCTGCGGAGCCGATCACCACGGCACCCGGCCGAATGCGCGGGAGACAGGGATCCTGGAGGAGATCCTCCTGGAGCATAAGCACCGCAATCCCGGGATGAGTTGGGCAATTTTCGACAGCATCCTCTGGGAGAAAGCAGCCTTCCAGGATGGCCTGGACCTTTATCTGAATACCCATGTGACCGGGGTCGTGGCGGAACCAATTAGCCAGCGTCAGGACGGTCAGGTACCGGACAGTTACACCAGGAAGATTCAAAGCCTGCAGGCCGTCCAGATGACAACGGAAAAGGAATTCCTCTTTACGGCAGATATCTTTGTGGATGCCACCGGCGATGGCTTTGTGGGCGCGCAGGCCGGTGCAGATGCAGTGATCGGCCGCGAAAACAAAGATCAACTGGACGAGGCAGATGGTCTGGACGAGGCGGATTCCTGCACCATGGGCAGCTCTTTGATGTTCAAAGCGCGGGATATGGGAAAAGAAGTTCCCTTCATAAAGCCTTTCTGGGCCGATGCCTATACCAATGAGGATATGCGATACCGGCCGATCACCGAGATCTGCTCGGGCTACTGGTGGATCGAGCTGGGCGGCGGCGCGCAGCGGGTCATCGAGGAAGGTGAGCAGATCCGGGATGATCTGCTGAAAGCTGTCTACGGAGTATGGAATTATATCAAGAACAGCCGCACGAGCGAGGGGCAGCTCCGCTTTCCGGAAGCGGCCGCTTATGACCTGGAATGGGTCGGATTTCTGCCGGGAAAACGCGAGAGCCGGCGTCTGCTGGGTGATTATGTGCTGACGGAGCAGGACTGCGTGGAAACACATCTGGATGAACAAAACGGAAAATCCTTTGGAAAACCCGTCGGAACATCCGCCGAAACGCAGGGCGAACCCCAGACTGCAAGGCGTATCGGCACCCGCTTTCCAGACACGGTGGCCTACGGCGGCTGGCCCGTAGATGTGCATACCATCGAAGGCTTTCGCAAGCTGAATCAGGAGCCCAACCGGACCTATCTCATGGAGGATGTCTACGCAATTCCCTATCGGTGTTACTATTCGAGGAACGTCAGCAACCTGATGATGGCAGGCCGCGATATCAGCGCTTCCCATCTGGCTTTTGCCTCCAGCCGCGTGATGGCGACCTGTGCCATCGGCGGACAGGCGGTGGGCACGGCAGCGGCAATGGCCTGCCAAGAGAACCTTTCCCCGAGGGCGCTGGGACAGACCTGTATGCAGCAACTGCAGCAGAAGCTGATCTGGAACGACTGCTACCTTCCCTCCATCCCTTATCAGTGGGACGAAAACACAAGACCACAAAGCGTATTCGCGTCTAGCCAGAGGGAAGGGCATGAAGCGGAAAAGATCCTGGATCCCTGGAGTCGGACCATCGGAGAGATCCATCATGACTGGCAGCCGGAGGACCCGCAGCGAGAAGCAGAAGAAGGTACCGCTCCCTGGCTGGAGCTGGCCTGGCTGGAGCCCATCTTCGTTAATCAGCTGCAGATCCTTTTTGACTCCGATCTGTCCAAGCAGCTGACGCCGAGCCTTTCAGATTATCAGCTTGCCAGAGAATATCCGGGAACGTCGCCGACCCTGGTCCGGGATTTTGAACTGTCCTTCCGGAAGGACGGGACCGAAATAAAGAACATAAAAGTCACGGAAAATTACCAGCGGCGCTGGGAAATCGATCTGGAAGAGGCTATCTCGGCTGACCGGATCAGACTGACCATTCTCAAGACTCATGGAACCAATAGTCCCAGAGTCTTTGCGGTCCGGCTGAAAGGGCAAAGCAGGCGGGCGGGTTGATTTCTTGTGTAGTGCTCGTGAAAAAGATATAATTGTTCTGGAGGTAAACCTATGCAGATTGGACTAAGCCGCGGAACCGTCACGCTGTGTGACTATACCGATTCCTATGCAGCAGCGATACAGGCGGAGGCCAGAAAAACAATAGGGATCCTAAGAGAGATCTTGGGAACAGACGCCGCCGATATCCAGCATGTCGGCAGCACGGCCATCCGGGGGATCAAGTCGAAGCCCATCATCGACCTGGCAGTAGGCGTGTATACGTTCGAGATTATCCATCAGCACGACGAGGCCCTGGAAGAAGCCGGAATTATCTACCGAAGGCAGGATGTGCCCGGACAGCTTTTGTATGTTGTGGGCGAAGGAGATGTCAGGACGCACCATGTCCATATGGTGATCTATGGCAGTGAGGCCTGGAATAACTATATCAATTTCCGTGACTACCTGAACCAGCGGCCGGAGATTGCCTGCCGGTATTCTGCGCTGAAGCAGCAGCTCGCCGATCAGTACCCAAATGACCGCGGCGCCTATACCGAGGGAAAACAGAAAATGATTGATGAGATCCTCGAACAGGCTTCGCTTTGGCGAAAGCTTGGCGCGGATCTGTCCATTACCGAGTTCGACGCTGATCCTCTACGGAAACTGTGGCGTCCTGGATCGGTCCATTGATGATCTGGCCATTATTCTGCCGACCTTGGCCATTCGGGATGAAGGCACCAGCTTTCACTACTGCCCGCCTTCGAGGGAAATCGCTGTCAATACAGACTACGGCGATATGTTCGAATCTATGCTCCGGGAACTTGGAATCCCTTACCACAGGGGCAAGTGCTGGACCACGGATGGGTTCTATCGCGAAACGGCATGGAAAATGCAGGAAAGAGATTGCCGCCAAATATGCCCACATATGGAAATTACGGAAACAATATTACCATCAGGTTTGTCTGTATATGGATAAACGGGAACAACATTACCATATTACAGCCCGTATTCTCTTGACATCGCGGTAAATATATGGTAATATCGTATAGCAACGGTAATAATCCATAGAGCAAAGGAGGTAATCCAAATGATGACGCTGGAACAAATGAGAAAAAGGAAGCAACAGCTGGGCTATACCAATGTCCAGCTGTCGAATCTGACCGATATTCCTTTAGGGACCCTCAACAAAATCCTGTGCGGCGCGTCCAGGCATCCGCGCATGGAAAATCTGCAGGCGTTGGAGCGGGTTCTGCAGGATACCACCTACCAGTACGGCTATCGTTCCGCCGCGCCTTATATCGTTCAGGAATCGGCAGAGGCCCTTCGAGTCTCTGCGGAGGATCTTCCCGCTGAAGGCCAAACGCACGAGAAAAAGCCGGGAGAGTTTACGATCGAGGATTATTATGCGCTGCCGGACGATCAGCGGGTCGAGCTGATCGATGGCGTTTTCTACGATATGGCGGCGCCGACAATCGAGCATCAGCTGCTGGCCGGCTCGGTCTATTCACAGATCCTCGCCTATATCCAAAGGAAAAAGGGAAAATGTATTCCCTTGATCTCTCCGGTGGATGTGCAGCTCGATGCGGATAACAAGACCATGGTCCAGCCGGATGTTGTCATTGTTTGTGACCGGACGCGGATCGATGCAAGAAAAGTCATCGGCGGCCCCGATTTTGTCCTGGAGGTCGTTTCTCCTTCCTCCGTCATCAAGGATTATGTCAAAAAAGCCGCGAAATACGAGGCGGCAGGTGTCCGCGAATACTGGATCGTCGACCCTCTGCAGCAAAAGATCATCACCTACGATTTCGTAGAAGCGAATCTTCCGGGCTTTTATCCTTTGGCAGGGAAGATCAAGGTAGGCATCTTCGACGGCGATCTCGCGATTGATTTCGATGAATATAAGGAAATGCTCTGACGATTTGGAGGTAATCCCATGCAGATTGGACTTAAGCGAGGAACCGTAGTTCTGTGTGACTATACTGATTCCTATGCCGCAGCGATACAGGCAGAAGCCAAAAAAACGATGAGGATCCTAAGAGAGATCCTGGGAACGGACGCCGCCGATATCCAGCATGTCGGCAGCACCGCCATCCGGGGGATCAAGTCAAAGCCCATCATCGACCTGATGGTAGGCGTGTACACATTCGAGACGATCCATCAGCATGACCGGGCCCTGGAAGAAGCCGGAATCATCTACCGAAAACAGGACGTCCCCGGGCAGCTTTTGTATGTTGTGGGCGAGGGAGACTACAGGACGCATCATATCCATGTGGTGATCTATGGCAGCGAAGCCTGGAATAACTATATTAATTTCAGAGATTACCTGAATCAGCGGCCGGAGATCGCCAGCCGGTATTCCGCGCTGAAGCAGCAGCTCGCCGATCAGTACCCAAATGACCGCGGCGCCTATACCGAGGGAAAACAGAAAATGATTGATGAGATCCTCGAGCAGGCTGCCCTCTGGCGAAAGCTCGGTGCGGATCTGGCCATTACCGAGTTCGACGCCGATGCGTCCGGTCTGATCGATCCGGTCGTTCTTTTAAAAGATGAGCCCAGGATCCCGAAAATTCTGATCAGCTGTTTTGCCTTTTCCTCTTTTGAAAGGCTGAAGAATTCGCTGGAAAATGTCACAGAGCTGGGCGTCCTTAAGAACGCCAACTACTGGACGCATTATTACAAAGCATCCTGGCAGGGAATGGAAATCGGACTCGTCTGCGCCGAGGTGGGGGCTGCTTCCTGTGTCGGCCTTTTTGAGGATCTGTTTGCCATGGGCGCCGAAACGCTGATCCTCTATGGAAACTGCGGCGTCCTGGATCGTTCCATTGATGACCTGGCTATTATTCTGCCGACCTCGGCCATTCGGGATGAGGGTACCAGCTTCCACTACTGCCCGCCCTCCAGGGAGATCGCCGTCAATACAGACTACGGCGACCTGTTCGAATCCATGCTTCGGGAGCTTGGGATCCCCTACCACAAGGGCAAGTGCTGGACCACGGATGGGTTCTATCGTGAAACGGCCTGGAAAATGCAGAAGAGAAAAGAAGAAGGCTGCATCTGCGTAGATATGGAAGCCTCTGCCATGGCAGCCGTTGCGAAAATGCGCGGGAAAAAGATCCTGCAGTTCTTCTACGCTGCCGACAATCTGGACACGGCCTCCTGGGATGTCAGAAGTCTTTCCCAACTCGTAAGGCTCGAAGACAAAGACAGTGTCGGCCTGATTGCGCTGGAGGCCGCCCGCCGGATCTATCTGCTCAGCCAATCAGATTGACTTAAATCGGAAATCCGTTCCTTTTGTCTCGAAAAGGCAGGAAAGATCAAGGTGGCCATCTTTGATGGCGATCTGGCTATCGATTTCGGTCAATCACCCACCACTTAACCTGACGGTTTGAAGTGGGGCTTGCAAAAGCCCTGATTGACTAGCCTCAGTGCAAAGGCCCGGCCTAGACCGGATTCCATTAGCACTACGTTGTCCCAGTCACAACACCTGCGAGCGTTATGCCTAACTCGCTGCTCTGTTGTCCGTTATTAAATGTTCTGATGGGTAGGAACTGTGTGGCGGATCTAAAAAGCTCTGACAACATT
>JAGBND010000061.1 GCA_017634575.1 Bacillota bacterium | reverse complement strand
GTTTTCAAAGACGATCTGCATGGCGCCGCAGCCCTCAAAGGTGCTGAGGCTATCCGACGAGACCCTTCCCGGGTCCGCATCAGCGAACTTTTTCGGACAACCACCTGCAGCGCTTATCTTCGGACGGCTGGTGAGGATTTCCTCCATGCCTTCCGTAAGCTGGCGGCGGATCTGATTTAAGGAAGATACGGGAAGAAACAGATTGTCATCCATCTCGAGATAAATTCCTTCCAGCACAAAGGGCGAATTGCCCATCCTGGACATCTGGGCTTGTATCGTTTCTTTGGACAGAGATGTTTTTTCGGCTCTTTCGGGAGCCGGCCCCTCGATTTGCATCACATGATCCCTGACCACGGCTTTCCACTGGGAAGGCATTCCTTCTCTTAAAACGCCGCTGATCCTTATGGGGACAGGCACAGGCTCTGCGCTTTTCCGGCTCAATTCATTCTGCAGCACGGGGTCCACAACTCTTCTTACCGAATCGTTCTCGGCGATGTGAAAATGAGGATCTTTGAAATTGAAAACAGCCAGGCGGTCTGAACGAAGCATAGAGGCGGACAACCGAACGGCTGCCGGATAGGCGCCAGTTTTTTGGGATGGGTCTATCTCCAGCTCGTCGCCGGCATGCATCGGATATCCGGATTCGATCTGAATCCTGGATCCCTGGACGCTTTTTACGCGGCCAATGCGAAGCCCCTGGTTTTTGGGTGTTAAAGGCTCTATCATATGGTCTTTATGAAGAAAATAGCCGTCTGTAAAGGATCCTCTGTTGAACAGCTGTTTCAGCTCGTCCAGCTGATCCTTGGAGGGTGGAAGGATGTTTCCTGTTTTTTCATATTCCGTAATGAGGGAACGGTAGAACCTGGAAACCGCATAAACATAGGCCTCTGATTTCATCCGCCCTTCTATTTTAAAAGAATCAACCCCCAGATCTAGAAGCTGCTTCAAATGGGGATAAGCCGCCTGGTCCTTGAGGTTCAGAAAATAACCCTCTGCCGTCCTCTCTCCCGCTGATCTTTGGCTGTCTTTTCCCCTGGCATTCAGGCCCTCTTCCATGCTTTGGCATTCATACCAGAGCCTGCAGGGCTGGGCGCAGGCGCCTCTGTTTCCGGATCGGCCGCCATGGAAAGAACTCATCAGGCATCTGCCGGAAACGCCGTAACAAAGAGCGCCATGTACAAAAACTTCCAGCGAAAGCTTTGTGCCGCGGCGGATTTTCTCGATCTCGGAAAGGGTCAGCTCTCTGGCCAGCACGACTCTGGAGATGCCCATGGATTCCATGAGCTTAGCCCCATCCAGGCTGCTGACGGCCATCTGCGTGCTGGCATGGATTTCCACATCCGGGAAATGCTCCCGCAGATACAGCATAACCCCCGGATCCTGAACAATCAGCGCATCCACCCCAAGGGGCACCGTCTCCTCCAGAAAATCGATCAGCTGAGGGAATTCTTTTTCTTTGATGCTGGTGTTCACCGTCAAATGGGTCCTTACCCCATGAAGACGGCAAAGCCGGATGCCTTCTTCGATATCTTCCTTTGTGAAATTAGCAGCGCTCTTTCTGGCGTTAAAAGCGGTCCCGCCAAAATAAACAGCGTCTGCGCCGCCGGATATGGCCGCTTTCATACAGGAGAGGCTGCCTGAGGGCGCAAGTAGCTCCGCTACTCGCACCTCTGGTGCTCGCAGCTCCGCTTCCCGGGGCATCAACGGCTGCTTATGATCTGGTTTCATTCAAAATCTCCCAGCTTCAACTGATCCCGGTTGTCTTTTCCGGATCCGTCGCTGCCTGAATTATTCTTTGAGGGAACCGGATAGTGAAAATATGCGCGGCAATAGTCCGTCACCACCCGTCCCCGGGGTGTGCGCTGCAAAAATCCCTTCTGCATCAGATAGGGCTCGCAGACATCCTCGATGGTTCCGGAATCTTCACCGATGGATGCCGCCAGTGTTTCAATGCCCACCGGGCCGCCTCCATAGAGCTCGATCATGGCTGTGAGCATTTTACGGTCTACGCTGTCTAGACCGTTGGGATCCACCTTCAACGCATCCAAAGCCACCGCAGCCACATCTTCATCGATGACGCCGCCATAGCGCACCTGAGCAAAATCTCTAACCCGGCGAAGCAGCCGGTTGGCAAGTCTGGGGGTGCCCCGGCTTCTTCTGGCGATCTCCTCCGCGCCTTCCCTGTCG
The DNA here is from genome assembly GCA_017634575.1 of Bacillota bacterium. Taxonomy (GTDB): domain Bacteria; phylum Bacillota; class Clostridia; order Lachnospirales; family Bianqueaceae; genus RUG760. The sequence continues at coordinate 37,321 of JAGBND010000061.1, read as the reverse complement.
ATCTCCACTTCCAGGGTTTTCGCTGAATTCTCAACGATTTTCGCCAGTTCGGAAACCTGATAAAACTCCATATGATTGACCATGCCGAACCGGTCCCTGAGGGGGGCCGACAAAAGTCCGGCTCTGGTGGTAGCGCCGATCAAGGTAAACTTGGGAATATCCAGACGGATGGATTTTGCCTGCGGCCCTTTGCCGATCATAATATCCACAGCAAAATCTTCCATGGCCGGGTACAAAACCTCCTCCACCTGCCGGTTCAGGCGGTGAATCTCATCGATAAACAAAACATCGCCTTCGGAAAGGTTGTTCAGGATCGCTGCCATGTCTCCCGGTCTTTCGATGGCCGGTCCGGTGGTGATTTTAATATTCACCCCCATCTCGCTGGCAATGATCATGGCGATGGATGTTTTTCCCAGTCCGGGAGGACCATAGAACAACGCATGATCCAGTGGCTCTTTTCGCTGCTTCGCTGCCGTGATAAACACCTTCAGGTTTTCCTTAACCTCTTCCTGACCAATATAGTCGTCAAAGGTTTTTGGTCGCAGCGATCTTTCGGAATCTTTTTCTTCCTGTTTTACCTTTGTATCCATCAGCCTTCCAAAGGCTTCCAGACGCTCTTCAAAGCTTCCCTGTTCCATTTACAAACCTCATTTTTAGTAAAGCAGTTTCAGACAGCTGCGAATAATCTGTTCAAGGCTCTGCGTAGTTCCGGCCTCCGTTTTTGAAGAAATCACGGCCCGAACAGCCTTCGAGGCTTCCGACTGGGTATAGCCCAGCGATACAAGGGCCATAACGGCTTCGTCTGCCACGCTGCCTGATGTGATGGGAGCGCCGGGGATTTCATCGGTCTGATCAGAGCCGGCAAAGGATACCGTGCCGGAAACCTTATCCTTCAGATCCAGAATAATCCTTCCGGCCGTCTTGGCGCCAATGCCCGGCACCGACTGCAGAGTCTTTTTATCTTCTGATAAAATGGCAGACACAATCTCTCTGGCGCTTAAGGCGGAAAAGAAAGCGAGACCTGACCGGGGACCGATACCGCCCACGCTGATCAGCAGCTTAAACAGTCCAAGCCTCTCCTGATCTAAAAACCCGTAAAGCGTCATCGCATCTTCTCTGACGCTGAGATAGGTATAAAGCTTAATCTCACTTCCTACGCCGCTCGTAAGCAGATCCTGGCTGATGGGCGTGTAAACGCGGTATCCTACCCCGTTCACATCCACAAGCACTGCGTCTTGCTCTATTGCATCCAAGATGCCTCTGATAAAAGCAATCATAACAAATCCATTACTCCGTATGCACTAATCCGCAGCATCCAAGGAAATTTCCTGCGAAAAGGACTGTTTTCCTGCTGCAGTTTGTATCAAAACCTGTCTTTTCCCAATATCATCACATCCAGTGGATGATCCGTATCCGTCTGGGGCACTGATTCAAAAAGCTGAACGCTGTAACCGATTCCGGCTAAAAGACCGGGGCTTCTGTTTTCCAGATACCGGTCGTAGTAGCCACCTCCGTAGCCAAGGCGATGCCTCGTCCTGTCAAAGGCAAGTCCCGGTAAAAGCATCAGGCTTTTTCCATCCACATCGATCACAGGCTCCTGTCCCGTAGGCTCCAGCATGCCATAGGCATGGGGCAAAAGACTGTTCAGGTCGTCGATCTGATAAAAGACCATCTCTCCATTTGGATAGATTTTCGGAAGGCCAAGGCGTTTTCCCCGCTTTAAAGCCTCCTTCATCAGATCCATGGTGCAGGCTTCGCTGGAAAAGGCGCTGTAAGCAAGCACCGTATCAAAGTCATCAAACAGGGCTGATGCATGCACGAAGATCAGCCGATCCTCTTCCAGACGTTCTTCTGTCAGGAAAAATGCATCCCGCCTTTTCCTCGCCTCCAGGCGCAGCAGGCGCTTTTCCCGCACAATCCGCTTTTCCATTTCCAGGTTCACAAACATGCTCCTCCCGGCCTGCTATGCCAGATCCGCAGAAAGCGCATTCGCAATCCAAAGCGCTGACGCGCAGGCGAACATCAGGTTGTATCCGCCGCAATCCCCATTCAGATCCAGCACTTCTCCGCCCAAATAAAGCCTGGGATACTTTTTGCTTCGCAGGCCATCGCCCAAAGAAGAGGCGTGAATGCCGCCAACCGTAACCTGGGCGTCCTTAAAGCTGTCCAAAGCTTTTATTTCAAACGAAAAGGCTTTCATTTCTGCGGCGAGCTGCCCCAGCTTCTTTTTGCCAAGCGCATCTGCCGCTTCATTGGGATTAATGCCGCAGCGCTTTAACACAGCCAGGGAAAGGGTTCGCCCCATCCATCCCTCCAGCGCCTCCAGCATATTGGCATCTTCCAGGGCAGCAAAACGGGATGACAGGTAGGCAAATAAAGCGCCCTGACTGTACTCTTCAGCCAGATCCAGCTTCACAAAAATCTTTTCGCCGGCCTGTCGGTTCTTCAGCAGCTCTCCGGCATGAAAGCTCAGGGCAAGAGCGCCCGGCCCGGACAAAGATTCTTTGGTAAACAGAATTTCATCTGTAATCGTCTTAACAAGGGTATTGTCTTTATATAACGAAAGGGGAACCGTGGTTCTGACGCCAGCAAGCATTTTAAGCTGCGGATCGTCGGACATAAGCCGGCAAATGGCCGGTCTTAAGTCAGTAACCGGAAGATGAAGACTTTTAGCCAGCGCATAGCCGTCTTCACAGCCCCCTAACATGGGCGAGGCTTTGCCGCCGGAGGCAAGAACCACCGCCCTTGCCTGACAGGTCTGGCCTTTCACGCCATTGTTTGGATTTTGAACCTTAAGGCTGAATGCCTGTTCCGCTTCGTTCCAGGAAAGACCGGTAACGGCGCTCTCCAGACTAAGGGTCAGAAGGTTCTTCTTTTCCTGGCATCGTAAGGCTCTGCGAAGGGCGTTCACAACAGAGGCAGCCTGAAAGGAACGGGGATAGCACCTTCCGTTTTCCCGGACGGCATATTCAATTCCCATATCTCTCCAGAAGGCTTCGATGGCCTCAGCGCCATAGACCTCAAAGACCTTCTCGGCGGCGCCTGCAGCGCTTCCATGATAATGATCCATGGAAAAATCCTGATTGGCCAGGTTGCACCAGCCATTTCCCGCAGCCAGCAGTTTTCTGCCCACCCGGTCCTGCTTTTCAAAGAGAATGGTTTTAAGCCCCGCCTGACTGGCCAGGCAAGCCGTAATCAGACCGCAGCTGCCCCCTCCGATGATGGCAACATCCATCCTCATTTCATCTCTCCCTTGGAGAGATTTTCTCCTGCAGGGTTATTTTCTCCTAAAGAAGCTTTATAGGACAGGGCGAGTTTTTTCATCTCGGCGGCATTATCCCGGACCGCTTTCGTAATCACAGCGCCGCCCAGCATTCTGGAAAGCTCTTCCACCATCTCGTCCTCCTTGAGGGAATAGACATTGGTCGCGGTATGCCCGGCGGCAGAGCTTTTTTCAATTCGCAAATGATCATCAGCCATTGCTGCAATCTGAGGCAGATGCGTCACACAGATGACCTGATGGTATCTGGCGATCAGCGCCATTTTCTCGGCCACGGACTGCGCGGTTCGTCCGCTGATGCCCGTATCAATTTCATCAAAGATCAGTGTATCGATATCGTCCTGTTTGGCCAGGACGGTCTTGATGGCCAGCATGACGCGGCTGAGCTCACCGCCGGAAGCAATTTCCGACAGGGGCTTTAAGGACTCTCCCACATTGGTGCGGATTTCAAAGACAACCTTGTCCTTTCCAGTCCTTCCCATGGGCCCCTCTTCGACCGCAATGGTGAAAAGAGGATCCTCGAATTCAAGGGTTGCAAGAATGTCGGTAATTTCTTTTTCGATCTGAGCCGCTGCCCGCTTCCTGTCGATAGAAAGAGCTTCGGCATGTTTTTCAAGAGCAAGAGATTGCCGACGGATCTGATCATCCAGATCCCGGATGGTTTCATCCAGATCTTCCAGCTTGCGTTTTTCTTCCTGCGTCCTGGCTCTGTAGGCTTCGATTTTCTGAAGGGTGTCGCCATATTTGCGCTTCATCCGCTCGATCAGGTCGTATCGTTCCTCCAGAGCGGACAATCGTCCCGGATCAGACTGGGCGTTTTCCCCATAGTCCCGAAACTCCCTGCCGATATCCTCCACAAGAGATCTGGATTCCTCCAGGGATCTCAGAAAAGGAGAAAAGAAATCCGTGTCATAGGCCTCTACCCGGCTGATCTGATGAATGGCTTCATCCAATTTCGAATAAGCAGAATCCTCCGAGCCAAGGAGCGCGCCGAAGGCTGAAAGAGACGCCTCCTGGAGCCTTTCCTGATACAGAAGCTTTTTTCTCTCCTGAATCAGCTGCTCTTCTTCCCCTTCTTTCAAGGCAGCCTCTTCAATTTCCTGCAGCTCATAACCCATCAGAGAAAGCAGCCGTTCCCGGTCCTTGCCCTTTTCTTCAAACAGGGCCTTTTCTTCCTGAAGTTTGCGCACCTTCTGATATAAAGAAGCCTGAAGCTCCAGCTTTTCCTGTATATCCGGGACGAACCGGTCCAGCAGATCCATCTGACCGGATGGTTTTAATAGAGACTGGTTATCATGCTGAGAATGAATATCAATCAGAAGGGATGAAAGCTCCCGGGCTTCCGCAGCCGTAATGACGGTCCCATTTGCCGTAATGGCGCTCTTGCTGCCGGTAAACCGGCGCCGGATCATCAGCTCATCGTCCGTCAGATCAATCCCCATTTCCTCCAGCCGGGGAAGAATCTCAGGGCTGATGCCGGAAAAAAGGAGAGATACCTGTGCGCTTTTTGACGGATCCCGCACGGCGTCTTTGGAACCTCGCCTGCCCAGCGCCAGTCCGATAGCGCCCAGCAGAATACTCTTGCCGGCTCCGGTTTCTCCCGTAAGAACCCCTAAGCCCTCGCCAAGAGAAATATCTGCTTCATCAATCAAGGCAATATTCTGAACCTGTATATTCTTAAGCATGTTTATTCCTTTATGTATTTCAAACCTGATCCTGCAGACACTGCCGGATCATATTTTCAAGAGAATCCGGCAGCGCAGCCTGCGCCTTTTGCGTCACGTCCGGCTGATCCTTTTTCCCCTCATATCCGGCAAACAGCAGATACTCCTGATTGCCGTCTGACCCCTTAATGGGTGAAGCGCTCAATCCTTTCACGGAAAAACCTGCCTCAAGGCAGCTTTGGAAAACGCGCCGAAGCACCTTCTGATGGACCCTTTTATCTTTCACAATACCACCCTTGCCGATATTTTCCTTTCCCGCTTCAAACTGCGGCTTTACCAGAAATACGCACTGGGCAGACTCCTTCAAAAAAGCGCTCAAGGGTTCAAACAGAAGCGTCAGAGAAATAAAAGACAAATCAGCGCAGAGAAAATCACATGGTTCTATGGCGGAAGGATTCAGATATCTGAGATTGGTATTCTCCATATTGATCACACGGACGTCATCACGGAGGCTTTCGGCCAGCTGTCCGCTGCCCACATCCACGGCATAAATCCTGGATGCGCCATGCTGAAGAAGACAGTGGGTAAAGCCGCCTGTGGAGGCTCCCGCATCCAGGCAGGTTTTGCCTGCCGCATCCAGATCAAATACCTCAAAAGCCTTCTCCAGCTTTCGCCCTCCCCTGGAAACATAAGGGTCCTGGGACTGGTCAATTTCAAACTCGGTATCGAAGGCGAACTGCTCCGAAACCTTTTTAATGATCCTTCCATTTGCCTTCACCCCACCAAGCAGCACCAGCTCTCTGGCTTTCTGACGGCTGGATATCAGGCCTTTTTCCACCAAAAGGCGGTCTACGCGCATCATTTCTTCCAAAATTCCAGACACCTTTTAACAATTCCATCCGCATTCAGCCCGTAGGTTTGAAGCAGGCTTTCGCGGGTATCGTGACTGATGAACGCATCCGGAAGGGTAATCGCCTCGAAGGCGGCGCCTGCATGCGTCTTTTCCAGATAGGCTGCCAGCTGCATGCTGAAGCTTCCCTGCCAGACCTGCTCCTCCACACAGATGATCAGATCATTCTGACGGGCATAGGATGCGATGGTATCTGTATCAATGGGATGCACGCACCGCACATTGACCACGGACACCGCATATCCCTCTTGCTCAAGAAGGGAAGCCGCCTGAAGACAGCTTGAGAGCCGGTCACCCACCGAAAGAAGCAAAACACGGCGGGAAGACGGGTCCGAAGGACCTTCAGACACATACACAGCAGAGCTTTTCAGCAGGCCATCCTCCTCAAAAACCAGATTTGCTTCAGATAAATCCTGAAGAACCGGAACCCGTCCTTTGGGATATTTAATGGCGGCCGGCGCGTGAAGGGAAACAGCCTTTTCCATCATCCATTCCATTTCTTCCTTGCAGGAAGGCGCCAGCACCACCATTCCCGGAATGGAAGAGAGATAAGCGGTATCAAAGACGCCTTGATGGGTTTCTCCATCCTCTCCCACTATTCCGCTGTGATCCACCGCAAAAACCACCGGCTGGCCGGTAAGGCAGACATCGTGAAGCATCTGATCGTAGGCGCGCTGCAGGAAGGTTGAATAGATGGCCACAAAGGGTTTCATCCCTCCCTTCGCAAGACCGCCGGCAAAGGTAACCGCATGCTCTTCCGCAATTCCCACATCAAAAAGCCGGTCAGAGGGAAAGCCTTCCAGATGCTCCATCACGGAACCATCCGCTTCGTCAGACAGATCCGGGATCAGGCCGACGCCATCGCGCATAGCGGCAGTGATGGCCACAATGGCCGGATCCTTTCTGGCCATGGATGTGATCTTTTCGCCAAAGGCTTCTGACCATGTTTTCCCTTTTTTCGCCCCGCAGCTGATGCCATGGTAGGCGTCCGGTCTGTTCTGGGCGGGCGCATAGCCTTTTCCTTTGATGGTGGTAACATGAATCAGCACCGGCTCTTTAAGCTTTTTGGCTTCATGGATGACTTCAATCAGATCTTCCAAATTGTGGCCATCCACCGGTCCCAGATAGGTAAATCCCATCTCCCCAAACAAAATGCCCTGAAGCATGAGATATTTCAGCCGGTTCTTGGCTTTATCCGCCACTTTATAAAGCGGCATCAGAGCAGGGTAACGGTTCACCTGTTCCTTAACCAGATTTTTACTGGAAAGATAGCCCTGCCGGGTGCGCAGTCTTGAAAGATGGGTTGACAAAGAACCCACGTTCCGGCTGATGGCCATCTCGTTGTCGTTCAGCACCACGATCAGCTTGGTCTTGTCCTTGCCTGCGTTGTTCATGGCCTCATAAGCCATGCCGCCTGTCATGGAGCCATCGCCGATTACACAGGCCACCTCATAGTTTTCTCCAGTCAGGTCTCTTGCCTTCGCCAGCCCGTAAGCCGCTGAAATCGATGTACTGGCATGACCTGTATCAAATGCATCATAGATGCTTTCTTTGCCTTTAGGAAAACCGGACAAGCCTCCCTTCTGCCGCAGATGGACAAAATCATCGGCTCTGCCTGTCAGGATTTTATGAACATAGGATTGATGGCCTACATCAAAAATCAGTTTGTCTTTAGGAAGATCAAGTTCCCTCTCCAGGGCCAGCGTCAGCTCCACCACGCCCAGATTGGAGGATAAATGACCTCCGGTAGTGGACACATGACTCACCAGGAAATGCCGGATTTCTTCTGCCAACAGCTCCAGTTCCCTGATAGATAGCTTTTTCAGATCGTCAGGACTGCTGATCAGAGGAAGCAGCTTCATATCGGCACCCCCCTTTCTCTCGTTGTATTTCGTATAAAATCATTAATGGTCTCTGTATGCCAGAGAACGAATCAGCGCTCTTGCGCTTTCTCCGCATTCGCCCGGAAGTATTCTGAGTTCTTCCAGGGCCTGATCCGTCAAGGCAAACACCTCTTTTTTTGCTCTTTCCAATCCGTACAGGCTGACAAAAGTGGATTTGGCGCTCTTCTCATCGCTGCCCTGCATTTTTCCCAGCTTTTCCAGGGTGCCTTCCACATCCAGCACATCGTCGCGGATCTGAAAAGCCAGCCCGATCATGCCGCCGGCGTTCTCCAGAGCGTCCAGCACATCTTCCCCTGCGCCGGCAACCGCAGCGCCGGCATAAAGGGCGCTCATCAAAAGACGGCTGGTCTTGTTAAATTCCGTATACGCAAGGGTCTGGGAGGAAACCGTTTTATCTTCGCTCATCAGATCGGCGCTCTGTCCGGCAATCATTCCTTTGGCGCCGGATGCATGCGCCATATAGGCCATGGCCTGCAGTTTGCATATGGTCTTGTCATGATCCCACACCTTTGCGGAGTCGTAGCAGGAATCAGACATGGTTTCGAAAGCCAGATTCAAAAGACCGTCTCCTGCCAGGATCGCCTGAGCCTCGCCATAAACCTTGTGATTGGTCAGTCTGCCTCTGCGGTAATCGTCGTTATCCATCGCCGGTAGATCGTCATGAATCAGAGAATAGGTATGGATCATCTCAAGGGCCGATGCAAAGGGAAGCAGATCTTCTTTTGAAGCGCCCAGAGAAAGGCCGGTCAGCATCAGCAAAAGCGGTCTGATCCATTTTCCCCCTGCCAGCAGAGAATAGCTCATTGCGTCCCACAAGGTCTGATCCGGTCCCTCTCCCTTGCTGATCCGATCCTTCAGGTCCTTCTCGATGTCCTGCGTCAGTTCGATCTGTTTCCAATCTCTTGCTTCCTTATTAGATATTGTCATATTCGTTTTCCTCTGGTATGCTATTCATCCCGTTTTCGCTGTCCTGATCAAAGCCGGTATTCAGCATTTCAATTTCTTTTTCTGTCAGGTCCAGCATTTCCCTGATTTTTTTCTCCAGGCTTTTTCCTTCTTTATACAGCTCCATCATCTGAGACAGCTGAAGCTGGCCCGTTTCCATCTGATCGGTGATGGCCTGCAATCGATCGAGCATCTGTTCAACGGTCATTTCATTCTTCTGCGCTTCCATCGGCCTTGTTAATCCTTTCAATTCTGGTCTCTAACGATCCATCTGACATGGTCACCTTGATTTTATCGCCAACCCTCAGGGAACCGGCGCTATTCAACGTTCTTCCCTGCTCGTCGGAAATATAGGCATAGCCTCTCTCCAGCTGATGCAAAGGAGAACTCATCTCAAGTCTCTGGGAAAGCTTGTCCAGAAGATGAAGCCTGTCATCCAGATTCTGTGAGATAAGCTGCTGCATATGCTGCATATACCGATCTACATCCAGCCTTCTGTCCATCAGCTTCTGTCTGGGGGAGCTCAGCCGAAGCGCTCTTTCCAGCATGGAAAGCTTTCCTCTCTCCTGCTGAAGATAGCGGATCAGAAAATCGCGCTGTCTGAGCGTCTGCCCTTCGCCCTTAAGAAGAATATCCCGGGCAGAGGGCACCGAAAGCTCGGCGGCTGCCGATGGAGTCGGCGCTCTGAGATCAGAAACAAAATCGGCGATGGTAAAATCGGTCTCGTGGCCTACGCCGCTGATGATCGGCGTCTGACAGGCAAAAATGGCTCTGGCTGTCATTTCTTCATTGAAAGCCCACAAATCTTCTATGCTGCCGCCGCCTCTGGCCACAATAATGGTATCCACATCCGGAATTCGATCCAGCAGCCTTATGCCCTGAACAATGGTCCGGGCAGCGCCTTCTCCCTGCACCTTGGCCGGATACAGCACCAGACGAACCCCCGGAAACCGGCGTCTGGAAATCTGCGTAATATCCTCGATGGCAGCTCCGGTGGGGGATGTAACGATTCCGATTTTTCTGGGAAAAGCCGGGATCGGTTTTTTGTAGGCGGGATCGAAAAGTCCCTCCCTCTCCAGCTTCTGCTTCAGCTGCTCAAAGGCCAGATACAGATCGCCGCTGCCGCTTTTTTTCATGCTGCGGACATAGACCTGATATTTACCGGTTTTTTCATAAAGGGAAACAGATCCCCTTACAACGACCTCATCGCCGTTTACCGGGAAAAACCGAAGTCCTCTGGCATCGGAAGCAAACATGACTGCATCGATGGCGCCGGCAGCATCCTTCAGGGTAAAGTATAAATGCCCGGAAGAATGCCGTTTGAAGTTGGATATTTCGCCGCTGATCATCACATCCTGCAGGATAGGATCCGCAGAGAGAATCCGCTTCACATATAAATTGATAACCGATACCGGATATACCTTAGTTTCTCTCATTTGCCTTCAGATTTCGCAAAATTGGCCAATATGCCGTTTACAAAGCCTCTTGCCGCTTCCTGAGAATACTTTTTGGCAAGCTCAACAGCCTCGTTGATACTGACCCGTTCGGGAATATCTTCTTCATATCGGATTTCATAAAGGGCCAGCCTTAAGATTGCCAGATCCACCTTGGACAGACGATTAAGGCTCCATCCATGAACGCAGGCAGCGATGGCTTCATCCAGCTCTGCCACATGCTCCATGGTACCGTTTACTTCCCGAAGAATAAAATCCCGCTCTGCCAGGTTGGCAGGCTCTTCCGGAACCAGCTCCAGATAGATCTCCGCCAGTTCCTGTATATTTTCTTTCGGTCTGAATTCAATCTCGTAGAGAATTCTCATGACATGCTCTCTGGCTTCACTTCGTGTCATTATAGAGCTCCTTTTTATTTTGTTAGTGAACACAGAGAACATCCCATGCCGCAAAGCCCCACACAGAACGCATGAAACGCAGAGCCGCCATAGGGTCACCCTGCAGACGGCTGCCGCAACATCTTAAGGATTTAAATATGGACAGCATGGCGGCAGAGTATGCAGGGCGACCCTATGGCGGCGACTGTTTAGCATTAACCGTCCCCTGTGTTCCCCCTGTTCACCTTCCTTTAAGCGAAAAGGCGCCGTCTTAAAACAAACAGACCGCGCCTTTTCAGTTGTACATTTGGAATTATTCTTTTACTTGTTTGTCAATGTTCATTCCGCTGACTGTCACGCTGACGCTCTCGACCTGCATGCCGGTCATATTTTCAACCGAGGTTTTAACCTTGGATTGAATGTTTTCCGCAAGCTCGGGAATCTTGGTCCCATAGGAAACCGTCAGGTCAACGCCAATCCTGATCTTGTCTTCCTCGACATCTACGCTGATGCCTTTTCCTTTGGCAGCCTTTTTGCTGCTCTTTTCATTCCCCAGTTCATCCGCCACCGCAAGAGAGGCGATCACGCTGATCACGTCGTTGGAAATGCGGATCTGGTCTTTTTTAACGCTCTTCGAAGCGCCTGAATTTGTAATCGGTTCCATATCTTCCTCCATGGTTTTCTATCTTTTCAAAGGAGATAGATTATTTCGCGACAATATTGATAATACGTCCGGGAACATAGATCTCTTTCAGAATTTTCTTACCCTCAAGCAGCTTGGCAATCTTGGCATCCGCCTTAGCGGCAGCAAGCGCAGTCTCCTGATCTGCGTCGCGGGCAATCCTGATGACAGAACGGGGCTTGCCCATAATCTGCACGGCAATCTCCACCGATGCGTCTACGGTTTTCGCCTCATCCCACTCAGGCCAGACACTCTTATAAATCCTTCCCTCAAAACCAAGGGTTTCCCACATTTCTTCCGTGAAATGAGGCGCAGCCGGATTGATCATCTGAAGGAAAACCTTCATCTCCGCCCTGGTGATGGAGCCTTTGGCATAAAACTCGTTGAGAAGCGCCATCAGAGCCGCAATGCCTGTATTGAACTTCATGGCTTCAAAGTCAAGAGAGACTTTTTTAATGGTGCGGTTCATGGAGATTTCCAGGTCAGGACTGAACTGATCGGAATCCGTCATCATATCCTGAAGCTTCCAGACGCGCTCCACAAAACGGCGGCATCCCTTTACGCCCTGCGTGGACCACGGCGCGGTTGACGCAAAGTCACCGATAAACATCTCGTAAAGACGCATGGTATCGGCGCCGTAATCGGCAACCACCTCATCCGGGTTGACGACATTGCCGCGGGACTTGGACATTTTCTGTCCGTCCTCGCCGAGAATCATACCGTGGGAGGTGCGTTTCTGATAGGGTTCCGGAGTGGGAACCAGTCCCTGGTCATAGAGGAACTTGTGCCAGAAACGGCTGTAAAGCAGATGCAGGGTCGTATGCTCCATACCTCCGTTGTACCAGTCAACCGGTGACCAGTAATCCATGGCCTCCTTGCTGGCAAAGGCCTTGTCATTTTTAGGATCCATGTAACGAAGGAAATACCAGGAGGAGCCGGCCCACTGAGGCATGGTATCGGTTTCTCTGGTTGCGGGAGATCCGCAGACAGGACAGGTGGTATTCACCCAGTCCGTCATCTTGGCAAGAGGAGATTCGCCATCATCAGAGGGCTCATAGCTCTCTACTTCAGGCAGCAGCAGCGGAAGCGAATCTTCCGGAAGCGGAACATATCCACCGCAGTGTTCGCAATAAACGACAGGAATGGGCTCGCCCCAGTAGCGCTGACGGGAGAAAACCCAGTCGCGCAGCTTGTAATTCACTTTGGCGTGGCCAATATTTTTCTCGGAAAGATAAGCGATAATCGCTTTTTTAGCCTCTTCCACGCGCAGTCCGTTCAGGAAACCGGAATTGACCATCGTGCCTGTCTGAATATCCGTAAAGGCCTCTTCCTGCACATTGCCTCCGGCAACCACCTCAATAATAGGAAGGGAGAACTTCTTGGCAAACTCCCAGTCACGGGTGTCGTGGGCAGGCACAGCCATAATCGCGCCGGTGCCATAGCTCATCAGTACATAGTCGGAAATCCAGATGGGAATGTCAGTTCCGGTCACCGGATTGATGGCCTTGATGCCCTCCAGGCATACGCCGGTTTTCTCTTTGGCAAGCTCGGTCCGTTCAAAATCGGATTTACTTCTGGCAAAGGCTCTGTAAGCCTCCACCTCCTGGAAGTTGCTGATCTGATCTTTCCACTCATCAATATAGGGATGCTCAGGCGACATAACCATATAGGTGGCGCCGAACAGCGTATCCGGACGGGTTGTATAAACCGTGAGGGTCTTGTCTCCGGCTTTGAAATCCACCTCAGCGCCCTCGCTGCGGCCGATCCAGTTGATCTGCTGGGTTTTGACCCGGTCAATGAAATCAAGGCCGTCCAGGCCGTCGATCAGCTTCTGGGCGTACTCGGTAATGCGCAGCATCCACTGGGTTTTCAGACGGTGCTCCACGGGCGTGCCGCAACGTTCGCAGCATCCGTCCACCACTTCCTCGTTGGCCAGGCCAACCTTGCAGGAAGGACACCAGTTCACAGCGATTTCTTTTTTATAGGCAAGTCCTTTTTTGAAAAGCTGAAGGAAAATCCACTGTGTCCATTTGTAATAGCCCGGATCGGTCGTGTTGACCTCCCGCTCCCAATCGAAAGAAAAGCCAAGCGATTTGAGCTGCGCTTTAAAGTGGGCTACGTTGTTTTTGGTAACCTCGGCGGGATGGATCTTATTCTTGATGGCATAGTTTTCCGTGGGAAGGCCGAATGCATCCCAGCCCATGGGAAACAGCACATTGTAGCCTTGCATCCGGCGTTTTCTGGCGATAATATCCATCGCCGTATAGGGTCTTGGATGGCCTACATGCAGACCCTGGCCCGAGGGATAGGGAAACTCAATCAGACCGTAAAATTTCGGCTTTGAGTAATCAATCTCCGCATGGAATGCCCGTTCATCATCCCAGATTTTCTGCCATTTTTTCTCGATGGCAATATGATTATACGTATTCACAGCATATACTCCTTAGCAAAAAAGCACTATCGGCTATTTTATCAGATTTTCGGCGAAAGATCAAGTCCTGAAAAGAACTCCTCTGCATAGCGGACGGCGCCGATCGCATCTTTTGAATAGAAATCCGCTCCCATCTGATTCGCGTATGTTTCCGTAAGCGCCGCTCCCCCTACCATGACCTTCAGCGTTGGATCCGCTTCATGAATCATCTTGACGGTTTTGGCCATATTGGCGATGGTAGTGGTCATGAGCGCCGACAGACCGATCAGCCGGATCTGCTCTTTTTGAATGGTTTCCAGGATGGTTTCTGCCGGTACATCCTTTCCCAGATCCACCACATCAAATCCATAGTTTTCCAGAAGGACCTTCACGATGTTTTTCCCGATGTCGTGAATGTCCCCTTCCACGGTTGCCATCAACACCCGGCCCTTCGCGTTTCCGTCTGACGAGGGCATGCTTTCTCTCAGGACCGCAAAGGATGCCTGGGCCGCCTGAGCGCTCATCAGCAGCTGGGGAAGGAAAAAGATGCCTTTCTCATAGGCTTCTCCCGCCTTGTCCAGGGCAGGAATCAGCTGCTGGTTAATCAGATCCATGGCGGACTGCGTCTCCAGGGCTTTCTTGGTTCTGGACGAGGCCACTTCCTGCAGGCCCTCCAGCACCGCCCAGGACAAAGTACCGTCATCCGACCTGTCCGAGGGCTGTCCCGATGCGCTGCCCTTGCTTTCCTGTGCGCCCTTTAACAGATCCGGATCCTGATATTTTTCCAGATAGGTTTCAAACCGCTCATCCAGTCCATGAAGGGTTCTGTATAAGTCGTAGGCCATCTGCATGGGTCTGCTGGAAGGATTGATAATGCCAAGGGTTAATCCCTCCTCCAGCGCCGAGGTATAAAAAGCGCTGTTGATCAGCTCTCTGTTGGGCAGTCCAAAGGAAACGTTGGATACGCCGAGAATCGTGTGCACCTGCAGCCTTTCCTTCACCAGCCTGAGGGCATCCAGCGTGACCTTAGCCTGGGAAGGATCCGTGCTGATGGTCAGGGTCAGGGTATCGATCAGCAGGTCCTTTTTGTCTATTCCGTATTTGTTCGCTTCATGAACAATCTTCTCGGCAATCCTGAATCTGCCCTCCGCCGTATCCGGAATGCCCTCTTCATCCAGGGTGAGACACACCAGTAGACCGCCATATTTTTTCACCAATGGAAAAACCGCATCCATCACAGCCTGTTTGCCGTTAACGGAATTGATCAGGGGTTTTCCATTGTAGACTCTCAGCGCGGCTTCCATGGCTTTGGGATCCGAGGTATCGATCTGCAGCGGCAGCCTGGTCACCTTCTGGAGGCCTTTGATGGCCCAGCACATGGTATCGGTTTCATCGATCTCCGGGATGCCCACATTCACATCCAGAATATGGGCTCCCTGCCCCTCCTGCTTGAGCGCTTCCTGCTGCAGATAGGAAAGGTCTCTTTTCTTCAGCGCAGCCTTCAGCTTTTTCTTTCCGGTGGGGTTCAGTCTTTCTCCCACAATCAGCGGTCCCCCGGAAAGATCAAAGGCTCTGGCATAAGACGAGACCATAGACAGATTTTTATCGGCAACCGGTTTTCGAGGAAGCTCTCTTACCAGCTCGCACATGCGCCGGATATGGGAAGGCGTCGTGCCGCAGCAGCCGCCCATTGCCGAAACGCCCATGTCAAAAATCTGAGTCTGCAGTCTCGCAAAGCGTTCCGGTCCGATGCCATAAACAGCCTTCCCATGAACCATCTCCGGAAGGCCTGCATTCGGACTGATTAAAACCGGTTTGGAGCAGACCGCCATCAGATCCGGCACAAACTTCAGCATCTCCTCCGGGCCCAGGGAACAGTTCAGCCCGATCACATCAGCGCCAAGGCCCTCCAGCATACAGACGGCGCTTTTAATATCGCCGCCCGTAAAAAGGCGGCCGTCCCGGTCGATGGTCATGGTAACGGCAACGGGCAGATTCGCATTTTCCTTTGCCGCCAGAAGCGCAGCCTTCATTTCATAAGGATCGTTCATGGTTTCGATGAGGATCAGATCGCTGCCGTCTTTTCCCGCCAGCACCACTTCTTTAAAAGCCTCATAGGCATCGTCAAAGGTCAGATCCCCCAGAGGCTCCATCAGGATGCCTAAAGAACCGATATCCAGCGCCGCAAAGCCGCAGCCAATATCGGTGGGCACATTCTCCAGCGCCTGATGCGCCAAAGAAAGCGCGGCTTTTACCAGTTCCTCTACCGTATATGGCGTTCCCTCCAGTTTAAAATGGTTGAGTCCGAAGGTATTGGCCTGGATGACATGAGCGCCCGCCCGTAAATAATTTTCATGAATGGAACGGATTTTCTCAGGGTGCAGCACATTCCATGTTTCGGGAATTTCAGACAGGGAAAGCCCCATCTCCATCAGCTGCGTGCCCATGGCTCCGTCAAAAAACAACGTCTGTTTATGTAAGGCTTCGAGAAACTTCATATTTCCAGATCTCCGAAAGCTCCTCCTTGATGCGAAGCGCAACAGAGGGCTGATTCATTGTATAGACATGAATATGGGTAACGCCGTTGGCCAGAAGATCCATAATCTGGTTCACCGCATAGTGAATGCCGGCCTCCTTCATGGCTTCTTTGGAGCCGCCGAAGCGGTCTACCATGGCCGAAAAGCTTTGCGGCACATAGGCATTGGACATGGTGACCACGCGCTTTACCTGCGCCGCGCTGGTAACCGGCATGATGCCTGCGCACACCGGCACGCCGATGCCGGCTTCCCTGATCCGGTACAGGAACCGATAATACAGCTCCGTTTGAAAGAACATCTGACTGGTGAGAAAATCCACCCCCGCGTCCACCTTTTCCTTCAGATACCGGATATCTTCATTTTTGTCGGCAGACTCCGGATGACCTTCCGGATAGCAGGCAGCTCCGATGCACAGATCCGGGTTCAACGCGCGGATCTCACGAATCAGATCCGCTGCATGCAGATATTCCGTTTTGCCGCCCCCTTCCGGAACATCTCCCCGAAGGGCCAGCACGTTTTCAATATTTCTTTCCTTCATGCTGTCAAGCATCTCGCGGACCTGTTCCTTGGTGGAGGATACGCAGGTAAAATGAGAAAGCACCGGGATATGGAATTCCTTTTGCAGCTTATCCACCATATCGACGGTGAACTCCCTGGTGCCTCCTGCAGCGCCATAGGTAACGCTCATAAAGTCCGGCTGCAGGGCAGCGATTTTCCGGCTGGAGGATTTAACGGATTCCAGCTTCTCCTGGGTTTTAGGCGGGAATACCTCAAAGGAAAGGGTCGGTCTTCCTGCGTTTAACAATTCTGATACTTTCATGGCGTCTTTCCTGGTCTTGTTAAAGACTTTCTTCAAAAAGATTTAGCTAAGCAAAAGCGTTCTTGTTCAGCGGCTATATTTCCATCAGCGCGATGGGTTTCTGCGGAACGGAAACCTCATCTGTCAGCGTCAGCATGCCTGAGCTTTGATCAATTTTAAAAATGGACAGATTATCCGAAAGCTGATTGGCCGCAAGCAGCAGGCGCTCATCCTCTGACAAAACAAAATCGCGGGGATACCAGCCTCTGGTGGAAGCGCTTCCTACCAGAGCCAATGAGCCATCTTCCGGATAAATCCGGAAAACAGCAATGGTGTCCTCTCCCCTGTTTGACAGATATAAATGCCTGCCGTCTTTGGAAATGCGGATGGCGGCGGGATAGTTGTGATTGGAGCTGAACTCCGGAGACCGGGTGCTGACTTTTCCGGCAAGCTCGAACCCGGTTCTGGCATGATACCGTAAAATCAGAATTTCCGAGCTGAGCTCGCAGGCCACATAAGCCATCTTTCCATCCGGGCTGAAAACCATGTGTCTGGGGCCGCAGCCGGCAGGACATTTGAAATTCAAGGGGGTAACCCGATGAATTTTTCCGGAAACAGGATTGATGGTATAAACATTCAGCATATCCGTTCCCAAGTCGCACACCACCAGATAAGCGCCTTCCGGGGTGAAGGTGATGCTGTGGGCATGGGCAGCCTCCTGCCGCTCCAGCACAGGCCCCTGACCCATATGATGCCTTAAGGAAAACATGGGGGTAATGGTGCTGTTTTCAATGGGATAAGACTGGATGGTGGCTTCATCATAGCAGGTCACCAGCAGAAATTTCTCTTCCGGGTCCATCGTCACATGACAAAGACCGCCTCCGGCTGCCTGACGGCGGCTCGTAAGCTTCAGGCCATAATCGGCCGGGTCAATCTGATAGGCGCAGATATCGCCTTTGACGTTTGGCGCTTCCGTGACGGCATATAAAACCTTTTTGTCTTTCGTCAGGTAAAAATAGCTGGGAGAAAGCTGTTCATGAACCAGCTTTTTTTCTACAAGTTTTCCCTCATCGGACACTGTAAGCAAATAGATTCCTTTTGCTTCTTCAGCATCTTTGGAGGTATTTTGATGGGTATAGCATCCAAGATAAAAATGATACAAAAAATTGTCCTCCGATACGGTAGATTAAAAATCATTCTACCGCACCTTCGGACATTTCGCAAGTCTTCTTATACCATTTTCTCAGGGACCAGAAGCTCATCCGCTTCTTCTTCCGACATGATATGCTTGGATTTTAAAACTTCTCTGACAGGCTTTCCGGTACGGATCGCTTCTTTGGCGATATCCGCAGCGGCCTGATAGCCTACCTCCGGAGCGATGGCTGTAATAATCCCCACGGAATGCTCCACATAATCCAGACAGCGTTTTTCATTGGCTACAATATCCGGAATACAGTTGTCCACCAAGGTTTCCACGCCTCCCGTAATGGACCGGATGGATTCAAAAAGCTTATAGAAAACTACCGGCTCGTAGGCATTGAGCTCAAGCTGACCCCCTTCGCAGGCCATCATAATGGTGGTGTCGTTTCCGATAATCAGATAGGAAATCTGGGCGATTACCTCGGGCACCACCGGATTGACCTTGCCCGGCATAATGGAGGATCCGTTCTGTTTGGACGGCAGTATGATTTCTCCAAATCCGCACCGGGGTCCGGAGCTTAGAAGCATCAGGTCGTGAGACATCTTGGCCAGAGAGATGACGCAGGTTTTCAGGATGGAAGAGGCAAAGGCAAAGGAATCCAGATTCTGGGTGCCGTCCACCAGATTTTCACATTGCGAAAGCTCCAGTCCGCTGACCTTTACAAGATTTGGCACGATGGTCTCCACATATCCTTTGGAAGCGTTCAGGGACGTTCCCACGGCCGTGCCGCCCATATTGACATGGGAGAGCTCTTCGATGGCATGTGAAAAACGGTTAATATCACGGCTTACGGCACAGCGGTAAGCGCCGAACTCCTGGCCCAGCCGGATCGGAACCGCATCCTGCATCTCCGTCCTGCCCATTTTGATAATACTCCAGAATTCTTTTTCCTTCACAGAAAGGGCGTGCTCCAGACGTCTGAGCTGATCCTGGGCTTCCTTAAGCAGCTTGATAGCTGTCATTTTACCCGCTGTGGGAATCACGTCGTTTGTGGATTGAGAACGGTTTACATGATCGTTAGGATGAACAATATGGTAGTCTCCCTTTTGTCCGCCTAAGATTTCAATCGCACGGTTCGCAATCACCTCATTGGCATTCATATTGATGGTTGTGCCGGCGCTTCCCTGCACCGGGTCGCAGATAAAGGAATCATGAAATCTGCCTTCCAGAATTTCCCGGCAGGCCTGACAGATCGCTTCGCAGATATTTCTGGTAAACTCTCCCTGTTCGAAATTGGTGATGGCGCAGGCCATTTTGATTTCGGCCAGGGATTCGATATATTCTTTCATCAGATGATGACCGGTAATATTAAAGTTCTCGTGTCCTCTCAGGGACTGGACGCCATAGTAAGCATCCACAGGTATTTTTCTTTCTCCAATGGAATCCTTCTCAATGCGGTACTGCATGAGTCAACTGCTCCTCCTGAAAAACAAATAATAATGCTCCTGGATATGACGGATTTCCTTCATATCCAGGAGCTATTATACCACTTAATGGTTGTTTTGCAAGATATCTTGCAGTTTTATCTTATAATTTGTTTTCTGTCATAAAGCTTATGCCTTATCCAGGGCCTGCTTCAGATCAGCCAGAATATCATCCACATTCTCCAGTCCAACAGAGAAACGGATCATGCCGCCGTCAATACCGGCCGCCACCAGCTGCTCATCCGTCAGCTGACGATGGGTGGAAGAAGCCGGATGCAGCACGCAGGTACGGATATCCGCTACATGGACTTCATTGGTCGCCAGCTCCAGCGCGTTGATGAAACGCTCAGCCGTATGGCGTCCGCCCTTAATATTAAAGGAAATGACGCCGCTGGTGCCAAGAGGCAGGTATTTGGCAGCCAGCTCATGACCAGGATCATTCTCCAGGGCAGGATAATGAACAGAAAGCACCTTGTCCTGCGTCTGCAGGAACTTGGCCACCTTAAGGGCGTTGGCGCAGTACTGCTTCATGCGCACCGGCAGGGTTTCAAGGCCGAGATTCAGCAGGAAGGCGGAATGAGCGGAAGGATAGCATCCAAAGTCGCGCATCAGCTGCATGCGGGCCTTAATGATATAGGCCATGGGGCCAAAGGCATCGGCATAGACAACGCCGTGATAGCTCTCATCCGGCTCGGTAAACTCCGGGAACTTGCCGCTCGCCTTCCAGTCGAAGGTGCCGCCGTCAACAATCACGCCGCCGACCTGCAGCGCATGACCGTCCATGTATTTAGTGGTGGAATGAACCACAATATCCGCGCCAAATTCGAAGGGACGGCAAAGAACCGGCGTAGCGAAGGTATTGTCAACGATCAGCGGAATCTGATTGGCATGGGCTACCTTGGCAAATTTTTCAATGTCAAAAACGGTCAGCGCCGGGTTTGCCAGGGTTTCTCCGAAAATCAGGCGGGTGTTGGGTTTTACAAGGGACTGAATCTCTTCTTCCGTGGCGTCGTTGCTGACCCAGATGCACTCAATGCCCAGCTTTTTCAGGGTGAAGCCGAACAGGTTGATGGTGCCTCCGTAGATCGCGGATGCAGCAATAATGCTGTCTCCCGTATTAGCCAGATTCAGCACTGACAAAAGGGAGGCTGCCTGACCGCTGCTGGTGAGCATGGCTCCGCTTCCGCCCTCCATAGCCGCAATTTTCTTCTCCACTGCATCACAGGTAGGATTGGCAAAACGGGAATACATATATTCCATGGGCATATCAAAAAGCGCAGCAATATGTTCGGAAGAATCAAAGGCATAGGTGGTGCTTTGAACGATGGGAAGCACACGGGGGCCTCCGTTTTCGGGGGTGTAGCCTGCATGCAAAGCCTTGGTTTCAATTTTGACATCAGAACTGATCGGTTTCATAGGTATTCATTCTCCTTAGCTGTAAACCATATTCATTCAGATCTCTTTTTCAGAAAACAGATCCGTATACTGGAACAAGTTAAAATTATAGCACATCCGTTTGGATATTTCTACAAAAAAATAAGGTCATTTGAAAGCCACTGGACATTGAAGCACTGATCCAGTATAATGAAATCCGTTTAGGAGGAAATTGTTATGGATAGTTTTCTTTTCAGTTTAGAGAGTGTCTTTCCCTTATTTGCCCTGATCGCTTTAGGATACTTTCTGGGTCAGAAGGGATTCATCACAAAGGGATTCACCTCTGCCGGTACCAAACTGGTTTTCAATTTCTGTCTGCCTGTCCTACTTTTCCGCCAGATCAGCGCTGCCAACCTTTCCGATGTATTCAACATCAAGCTGATCGGCTTTTCCCTGATCACGACTCTGCTGGTGCTCTTTCTGCTGATTCTGCTGGTGCCTCGATTTATCAAGGGAGATCCCCAGCGAGGGGCTTATATTCAGGGCGTATACCGCGGAAATTTCTCCATCCTGGGCGTTCCGCTGGCGATCAGCATGTTCGGAACGGAAGGCGCCGCGCCGGCCTCTTTGCTTCTCCCCTTCACGGTCCCCCTCTACAACGTGGCCGCCGTCATTGTTTTGACGATCTACGGTCCCAAGGAAAACACGAAAAAAGGACCCTCTGTGGGGTCCATTCTCAAGGGCATTGTCACCAATCCGCTGATTATCGGAATCGTTCTGGCTCTGCCATTTTCGCTGCTGCACTGGTCGCTTCCAAAGTTTCTGGATAAGACCCTTGCGGATCTTTCATCCATGACAACCCCGCTGGCTCTGATCTGCCTGGGGGCCGGCTTTGATTTCAAACAGTCCAAAAAGCAGCTCTCCTTAGGGTTGTCGGCTACCTTCCTGAAGCTGATCCTGATTCCTGTAATCGTAGTCGGAGCCGCCATCGCCATGGGTTTTCGCGGCGGCGAGCTCGGCGCCATCTTTATTCAGTTCATGGCTCCCTCTGCTGTTTCAAGCTATATTATGGCTAAGAACATGCATTCGGATGACGCGCTGGCCGGCCAGATTCTGATTTATACCACGATTGCTTCTTGCATAACGCTGTTTGCAGGGATCTATCTGCTCCGATCCTGGGGGCTCATCTAACCCTTTCATCACCCCAGAAGAACAGCGCGACGGTTCCCGGACCTGTATGGGAACCGATCAGATTGCCCACACTGTAGATTTCCACCTTCCCGTTTAATTTCGGGAAGTTTTTTTCTACCAGATCGGCAACAGCTCTGGCATCTTCATAGCAATCGGAATTGGAGATATAGCACTTGCCGGAATAATCGGTACCGTTTTCGGCATGCTCTTTCATTTTTTCCACGATGGTTTTTATGACCGCCTGCTTGGTGCGGATTTTATATCGGGGAATCAGACGTCCCAGATCGTCCATGTTCAGCAGCGGGCAGATTTTCAGCACGGTGCCTACGAAGCCTGCGGTTTTGGTCACCCGGCCGCCTTTGATATAAAAGGTAAGATCCGTAGAGAAAAACCAGTGATGCAGATTCAGCCGCTTCTCCTCTGCAAATGTCCTTACTTCGTCAATGCTCTTTCCCTGATCCCGAAGATCAGCCAGCTTGTCCATCAAAAGACCATATCCGGAAGAAGCGCCTAAAGAGTCGACAATATAGATTTTCCGGTCCGGGAACTCCTCTTTTAACAGAGCGGCTGCGGAACTGGCTGAATTGTAAACGCCGGAAATTCCGGTGGAAAGCGTCACATGCAGAATATCCTTGCCCTGTTCAAGAAAAGCCCTGAAATAGCTGACAAACTCGCCAATGCTGATTTGAGAGGTTTTCGTTTCAGCGCCATTTGCCATGGCCTGATAAAACTCATGGAAGGGAATGGTCTGTCCCAGATCATCCGGGTATTCCTTGCCATCCAGAAAATAATGGAAACAAATATAATAGATATCACGAGCTTTAAAATGCTCATTGGTCAGATCGGCTGTGGAACAGCAGCTAAGGACAAAATTCGTACTATCAGACATGGCAGATCCTTTCACAACATGAAATAATATACAATATTAGAATTATATCATAAAAAGAGGACATCATCAAGTGCCCTCTTTTGCCTTGTCTTATGACTCTTTCCAGCGGATGATTTCTTCCAGCCGCTCTTTGATTTCTTTTTCCTGTCCCTGCCCGTCTGGGGTATAGTACCGCCTTCCCTTTAATGAATCCGGAAGGCAGACCATCTTGGTCAGCTTTTCTGCCGTATCGTGGGCATATTGATAGTTTTCGCCGTAGTGCAGCTCCTCCATCAATTTGGTAGGGGCATTCCTGATCTGCAGGGGAACCGGCTCCAAAGGCTTATCTTTGATGTCCCGTTTGGCCCGCTCGCTGGCGGCATAGGCTGCATTGGATTTGGGCGCCATGGCCAGGTAAATCACCGCCTGGGCCAGATTCACATCGCATTCCGGCATGCCGTTAAAATGGCAGGCCTGATAAGCCGCCACGCAAAGCGGCAGCGCCTGGGGATCAGCCAGCCCCACATCTTCGCTGGCAAAGCGGATCAGGCGTCTGGCAATATACAGCGGCTCCTCTCCTCCCTCCAGCATGCGCTGGAGATAGTAAACCGCTGCATCCGGATCGGAATTGCGCATGGACTTATGCAGCGCAGAAATCAGATTATAGTGCTCTTCTCCGGTCTTATCGTACAGAAGGGAACGGCGGTTGGTCACCTGTGACAGGATCTCGTCTGTCACGGTGATGCCGTCGGCGCTGATCTGACCGTTCAGCACCACCATTTCCAGCGTGCCGAGGGCTGTACGGGCATCCCCGGAGGAAAATCTGGCAATCACTTTCAGCTGATCGTCTGTTATGACCACATGCTGATCCAGATAACCATTGGGACTGACAAGGGCATGCCTGAGAAGCTGCGTCATTTCCTCTTCGCTGAGCTGCTTCAGCACGAAAACACGGCATCGGGACAGCAGCGCGCTGTTAATCTCGAAAGAAGGATTCTCTGTGGTCGCGCCAATCAGGATGATGCTTCCTTTCTCCACATATGGCAAAAAGGCATCCTGCTGGGATTTGTTAAAGCGATGAATTTCATCCACAAACAAGATGGTTCGAATGCCCATCAGCCGGCTTCTGTCAGCCTTTGCCATGACCTCTTTGATTTCTTTAATGCCGCTGGTCACCGCAGAGAAATCCACAAACTCGGATTTTGTCCGGTTGGCAATAATACGGGCCAGCGTCGTTTTTCCGACCCCGGGAGGCCCCCAGAAAATCATGGAGGACACCTCATCCTGTTCAATAATTCTTCGAAGAATCATTCCGGGACCAAGCAGGTGCTTTTGTCCCACAAATTCATCAAGGCTCTGGGGACGCATACGGCTGGCCAGCGGCGCAAGCGGTGTATGCTCTTCAAACAAATTCATCTGATCCATTGGATTACCCTCAATGCATCACCGCTTCAATATCATCCACGGTGCGGGGAATGTGTCTGGAAAGGTTTTCGTTTCCGTCGGCCGTTACCAGCAGATTGTCTTCCAGTCTGAATCCGATGCCCCAATCTTCGTGGTAGATGCCCACATCGATGCAGAAGATCATGCCTTCTGAGATTACTGCTGGCCGTTCAATCACATCGTGAACATCGTATCCGATGTGATGGGCGCCGCCATGCCACATCAGTTTTCCGATCTCATCCGGGCTCTTCAGCACCCGCGCATCCACCAGGAGGGATGCATTGTAACAGCGGATTTCCTGATCGATCATAGCCATCTCCATGCCGGGTTTAACGATCTCAAACATATGGTTGGAGGTTCTGAGGGCGCACTCATACAAAATCCGCTGTTTATCCGTGAACCGTCCATTGCATGGCCAGCCGCGGGACACATCCGCTGTATGATTGTCCCACTGGGCGCCTACGTCGTTTAAGATCATATCTCCGTCTTTTGCCTGACCGGTATAGCTGTAGTAATGAATGCAGAAGTTATTGCTCCCGGCAGATATAATGGAAGGAAAACCGGGACCCTGGGGCCCGTACTGACCCAGCACATGATCAAATTCTGCCTTATACTGATACTCATACATGCCGCTTTTCGAAGCTTTCATCATGGCCAATATGCCTTCGCCGGTGATCTTTTCAGCCATGCGCACGGCTTCGATTTCTTCAGGCGTCTTGATAAGTCTCAGCTTTCTGAGAATCTGATTGGCATTTTCCAGTTTCAGATAGGGATATTCACTTTGAACTCTCCTGAGAAAATGCTGGGACGGACGGTCCCGGTCAGCCGGATCCACCCGGAACAGATCCAGATACAAAGATTCAAAATGTCTGGAAGCTAAAGAATAATGTCCCCCTGCCAAAAGGGCGTGAATATCGGCATCAAACGATGTGGTAAGCCGGATATCCTCGATGCCGGAAAGCTCTGATGCCTCCTGACTAGTAAGCCTTCTGCCGGTCCAGCGCTCCGCAAAAGGATCAGACGGCAGAATATACAGCCTTTCCTCTACCGTATGCGCATCCAGCTTCATGGCCAGCAGCACGCATTCCTTCTGATCAATTCCGGTCAGATATACAAAGTTCCGGTCTGCGAAGAAGGGATAATATTCGTCATTGGTTTTCCTGACTTCTTCACCTGAAAAAATCAGCAAAACGGAGTTTTCTTTCATCTGCTCGTAAAACTTTTTACGGTTATTCATGTGAAATTGCTTATTCATACGCCCTATTCCTTACAAGGTAAAATATTGGATATATTAGTATACCCCCGAATATCCCCGGTGTCAATTCGCTGATGAAGATCGTCAGGCAAAATAAACCTTGACTATTGATAGCCGAGATGCTAAACTAAATCTTGCTTTGCAGCTGTGGCGGAACTGGCAGACGCGCTAGACTTAGGATCTAGTGTCTTCGACGTGGGGGTTCGAGTCCCTTCAGCTGCATAAAAAAACGATCTGTGAAATCACAGATCGTTTTTTTATGCATTTTATTTTCCGCTGTCCTGGACGTAGATGCGGCGGACTTCGTTCTCGGCCTTGGCGGGAGCAGCTTTGGGGGCTGCCTCCTCGGCGTCCTTGCCGTCACGCCAGTCAAAGAACTTCATGGCAACCTGCGGGAACAGGGCGTAGGAAAGAACATCTTCTTCCTTGTGGGCGCGATCGCCAAGCTCTTCTTTGTATTTCTCATACTCAGGCTCGATCAGATCGGCCGGGCGGCAGGTGATGATCTCTTCCGGCTTGATACCGGCTTTCTTACGGACTTCCTCGTTGATCTCGCCGGGAACCTTACCATATTCACCCTTCAGAACGCCCTTGGCTTCCTTGGTGACCATCTTGTAGCGCTCACCGGTCAGAACGTTCAGAACAGCCTGGGAACCGACAATCTGAGAAGTGGGCGTAACCAGCGGCAGGTATCCGAAATCAGCACGCACCTTCGGAACCTCAGCCAGCACATCATAGTACTTGTCTTCGGCATTGGCCTGTTTCAGCTGCGAAATCAGGTTGGAAAGCATACCGCCGGGAACCTGATACAGCAGCGTGTTGGTATCCACGTGAAGGACCTTGGTATTCAGAGAACCTTCATCCTGAAGCCTCTGCGCTACCTTGCGGAAGTGAACCGCAGCTTCAGAAAGCTTCGCCAGATCCAGTCCGGTGTCACGGTCGGTACCCTGAAGGGTGGCAACCAGAGACTCGGTGGTGGGCTGGGAAGTGCCGTTGGCCAGCGGAGAAAGCGCCGTATCGACAATATCCACGCCGGCTTCTGCAGCCTTCAGGTAAACCATATCACCGGTACCGGTGGTGTTGTGGGTATGCAGGTGCAGCGGGATGGACAGCTCGCTCTTCAGACGCTTAACCAGAGAATAAGCATTATAAGGAAGCAGAAGGTTTGCCATATCTTTAATGGCGATGGTGTCTGCGCCCATATCCTGCAGCTGGCAGGCAAGGCGGACAAAATAATCTTCATCGTGAACAGGGCTGATGGTGTAGCTGATGCAGGCCTCCACGGTACCGCCATAGTATTTGGTGTACTTCATAGCGGCTTCCATGTTGCGGGGGTCGTTCAGCGCATCGAAAATACGAACCACCTGAATACCATTCTCGATGGACTTTTTGCAGAACTGCTCTACCACGTCATCTGCATAGTGCTTGTAGCCAAGAAGGTTCTGGCCGCGAAGCAGCATCTGCAGGGGGGTTTTGGGCATTGCCTTTTTCAGGGCTCTTAAACGCTCCCAGGGATCTTCGTTCAGGAAACGCATGCAGGAATCGAAGGTGGCGCCGCCCCAGCACTCCAGGGACCAGTAGCCCATATTGTCCAGCAGTTCACAGGCCGGCAGCATATCCTCCGTGCGCATACGGGTAGCTGCCTGAGACTGATGCGCATCACGAAGGATGGTATCAGTAATTCTTAACGGATTTTTTGCCATTTTCATATACCTCCAAAGCTTAACCGAACAGGGCCATCAGCACACCGGCTGCAATAGCAGAACCGATAACGCCGGCCACGTTGGGTCCCATGGCATGCATCAGAAGGAAGTTACCGGGTTTGGCCTTCTGGCCTTCCACGTTGGAAACACGGGCAGCCATAGGAACAGCGGAAACACCGGCAGAACCGATCAGCGGGTTGATGCGGTCTTTCAGGAAGAGATTCATGAACTTGGCAAGCAGCACGCCGCCGGCAGTGCCGAAGCCGAATGCAACAATACCCATAGCCATAATGCCAAGCGTTCTCAGGCTGAGGAAGGTATTGGCGGTAGCCGTAGCACCAACGGAAATGCCAAGGAAAATGGTAACGATGTTCATCATCTCGTTCTGAGCCGTCTTGGAAAGACGCTCGGTAACGCCGCTCTCCTTCAGAAGGTTTCCGAACATCAGGCAGCCGATCAGGGGACCTGCGGAAGGAACCAGGAAGGAAACGAAAACGGTAACCACGATGGGGAACACGATTTTCTCGACTTTCTTGACCGGACGAAGCTGCTTCATGGAAATCTGACGTTCCTCTTTGGTGGTCAGAAGACGCATGATGGGCGGCTGAATAACCGGAACCAGAGCCATGTAGGAATAAGCGGCAACCGCGATCGGGCCAAGCAGATCGGGAGCCAGACGGGAGGTTACATAAATTGCGGTGGGGCCGTCAGCGCCGCCGATAATACCGATGGAAGCTGCCTCATTGGGCTTGAATCCAAGGAAGGAGGAAGCGGCAATGAAGGTCAGGAAGATACCCAGCTGAGCAGCAGCGCCCAGAAGCAGGGATTTGGGATTGGCAATCAGGGGACCGAAATCGGTCATGGCGCCAACGCCCATGAAAATCAAGCAGGGGTAGATGCCAAGCTTAACGCCCAGATACAGAATATCGATCAGGCCGGCTGATATACTCTGTCCGACAGGAAGCTGCGAAATCACATTCTGAGCCACGCCCACGGAAGCCATATGGTCAGCCAGCTCCTGGGTCATGGCGCCGCCATGAAAGATATCCCAGTTTACATGTCCGCCGGCGAAGAAAATCTCGTGATACATTTCGGCGCCGGGAAGGTTGGTCAGCAGCATACCGAAGGAAATCGGTAAAAGCAGAAGCGGCTCAAACTGTTTTTTGATGGCCAGGTACATCAGCACAAAGGCAATGACGATCATAATCAGCTGACGTGGATCACTGCCCACCAAATAGAATCCTGTCTGCCTCAGGAAATTAAGGATATACTCCATTTGATAAGCTCCTTTGATAAAATTCCGTTATAAGGCCGATATCAGGCCAGCGTTACCAGCACAGCACCGGATTCAACGGTGGAGCCTTTGGTTACATTGATGGCAGCAACCGTGCCGTCAACCGGTGCCTGGACTTCATTTTCCATTTTCATGGCTTCCAGAATAACCAGTGTCTGGCCGGCAGCTACCAGCTGACCCTGCGTAACTTTAATATCCAGAATGTTGCCGGGCATGGGAGCGGTGACAGGGGTTCCGCCTGCAGGCGCAGCTGCCTTGGAAGCCTCGGCCTTAGGAGCGGCTGCCTTGGGAGCGAAATCCTCGCCCTCCTTCAGGGCTTCCAGTGTAATCTCATAATCAGTGCCATTTACGTTTACCAGGTACTTTTTCATAATGTGTTCCCTCTCTGAAATCAGATTTTTTTGATCGAAACGATTTGAATCTTGTTGATTTCGGTTCCCAGCTCTTCCGCAATTGCGGCAGAAACTGCAGCCACGAATTCCGGACGATTCGGAATATCCGAGCCGGCAGATGCAGAAGCCGGAGCCGCACTTCTTACCACAGGAGCGGCAGATTTGGTCTCTGGTGCTTTGTCTTTGACCAGAACATTCATGATCTTACCCATGATCCAGATCAGGAATATGATACAGATCAATCCAAAGAACACAACGCCAAGGCCCATTCCGACAACAAGACCGTTGGAAATAGCTAACAGCACGTTCGATCCTCCTTTCCTTGCCTGATTATTATTACTTAGAGAGGACTCTTAAGATAAGCGCATCTGTCAGAAAGCCAACTCTAAGGCATCATAGCATATCAATTGATATGTTACCACAAAAGCCATTAAATAGCAACCTGATCTTGTCAGGTTCGCCTAACTTTTTAACATTCTTTTAATTTCCTGAACCATCGGCTCAGGGTAGATCTGGACACGCCGGACAGCTTTGCCAGTTCCCTGAGGCTCAGATCATACCTTACGCCGATCCGATACAGATCCTTTGCCATATCCTTCTTAGAGGCGCATCTATTCATCACAGCGCGTATCTGATTTTTAACTGCTTCATCCCGCGCTTTATTATTCGAATTTCTGCCGCTGTCCCCTGCTTTTAACAGCGGCGCCTCTTCGGATACCCGATAAAGATCCCTTGAGGGCATTTTGGGATGCATCATCTTCCGAGGCTGGGCATATTTCATCATCCGCCTGATCTTCATGGCATCAATCAAAGGCTGCAGCTTTTCATACTCGCCTTCGCTGGAGTACGGATAAGTCTGCTCCGGTTTGACAAGCCTCATCCGCCGCGGACTATCATGCAGGTATTTAACTGTCCGCGGAAGATCTTTTTCGGAAAAAAAGGTCTTCTGATATCTTTTTTTGAAAAGCGTCTTCGCGGACATAGCATACCGTTTTCTAAAATACCGGCTATAGCTTAAGGAGACCCGCCGCATATACTCAGAAATGGTCCTCTCTTCAGCTGCGCCAATCAGGATCAGGGCTCTGTTATCCAGCACCAGATAGGCGTACAGCTCGGCAGGCAGTCTGTTTTTATATCGGACCAACAGATGAATATATTGTTCTTTATCATCCGCGCAGGCAAAAAGGTAGCATGAGGGATAGCCTCTTATTTCCAGAAGGCAGTAAAGCATCTTTTCCATATTCGGATACCGGCTTTCCTTAAAGGATTTCGTTATTTCAGCGCCAAAAATCCTATCACCGGAAGCCCTTCAAACAGAAACCGCATCAGGCAAAAAACAAAAAGAACCTGACATTAATGTCAGGTTCTCCGCGGGAAAAATACAAATCATGCCGAAAATGTCGTCCGTCGAAAAACATTTTCGCAGGGCAAAGACATATCCTAAATGATTATTTCTTTATTGCTCGGCCTGTTCGGTTTTCTGCCGCTCATCCAGAGAGAATAAGGCGGCTGCGAACTCATCCGGATCGAAGGGTCTCAGATCATCCATTCCTTCGCCCACGCCGATATATTTAACCGGAATCCCCAATTCAGAGATAATGCCTATGACCACGCCGCCCTTGGCCGTTCCGTCCAGCTTGGTCAGCACAATGCCGCTGATGGGAGCCACTTCTTTAAACAGGCGGGCCTGGGAAAGCGCATTCTGTCCGGTGGATGCATCCAGCACCAGAAGCACCTCACGGTGCGCCGTGGGGAATTCTCTCTCAAGGATTTTCCCGATTTTCCGCAGCTCCTCCATGAGGTTCTTCTTATTCTGCAGTCTTCCGGCCGTATCCACCAGCAGCACATCCGCCCATCTGGAATGGGTGATGTCCGCCGCATCATAAACGACGGCTCCCGGATCGGATCCTTCCTCATGAGAAACAAAGGTCGCGCCGGCTCTTTCGGCCCATACCTTCAGCTGATCGATGGCAGCAGCCCGGAAGGTATCCGCCGCCGCAATGACCACATCATGGCCCTCTTCCTTCAGCTGGTGGGCCAGCTTGCCGATGGTGGTGGTTTTTCCGGCTCCGTTCACGCCGATGACCAGCAGCACATTCGTCATCCTGTCGATGATCGCTTTGGGTTTGCTGGTATAGAGAATCCGCTTGACCTCTTCAATAAACAGGTCATATACCTCCTTGGTATATTTAAGATGCTTTTCCTCCGCCGAGGCTCTGACCTTGGCTACCAGATCCACCGCAGTGGTCATGCCAAGATCCGCCAGAATCAGCGCTTCCTCCAGCTCATCATAAAAATCATCATCTATCTCGCCATAGGAAAGGATCAGCTGATCAACGGTTCCCATGGAACCCTCGCGGGTCTTTTTTAGTCCTCTTTTCAGCCTGTCAAACAGCCCCATATTTTTCCTCCTGCAGGTCGCTCTCAAAGTTTACGGAAATACACTTGGAAACGCCCTTTTCTTCCATTGTAACGCCATAAAGGGTATCGGCTGCAACCATGGTTCCCTTTCGGTGCGTAATGACGATAAACTGGGTATGGTCGCTCATGGCCTTTAAATAATCCGCGTAACGCTCTACATTGGCATCATCCAGCGCAGCCTCGATCTCGTCCAGGATGCAAAACGGCGTAGGATTCAGCTGCTGAATGGCAAACAGCAGCGCAATCGCCGTCAGCGCCCGCTCACCGCCCGAAAGCAGCATCATGCTCTGCAGCTTTTTGCCAGGGGGCTGGGCAATAATCTCAATGCCGGCCTGAAGAGAATCCTCTTCCTCCGTTAATCTCAAAATACCCTGGCCGCCTCCGAACATCTGCTTGAACACCTTGTCAAAGGATGCGGCAATGGTCTTAAAGCCCTCCTGGAACTGTTTCTCCATTTTGATGGTCATCTGCCGGATCACTTCCTGCAGATCCCTTTCAGAGTTTTCTATATCCTCCTTCTGGGTTCTGAGGAAGGTGCAGCGTTCCATCAGGGCTTTGAGCTCGGTAATTGCTTCCACATTGACAGGTCCCAGATCTCTGATTTTTGATTTCAGCTGGGATATCTGCTGACGTCTCTTGGTCTTGGAAAGCTCGGAGGCTGCCTGCATTTCAGGATCATCCGGGAAGCCTTCTCTGGCCAGATCCTTGGCAGCGCCATAGGTAATCTGATATTCCTCCCACATGCGGTCCTGCAGATCATCCAGATCTTTCTTGGCACGCTGCTGCTGGTTTTCCAGACGAACCTGTTCTTTTTCCAGCAGATTAAAGCTTCTCAGCAGTTCTTCCGTCTTTTTTAACGCTTCTTCCCTTGCCTGATTCGTCTCCTCATACAGCGATTCCCACGTATGGGCTTCCTCCTGCATCTGCTGGGTCCTGGCCCTGGCCTCTTCCATTTCCTCATCAAGCCTGAGCATCTGCTCTTTGGCTTCTTTTTCGGAGGAATCGCTGGTTAAGACCTGATCCATTAAAGCCTCCGCTTCATGCGTCAGGTTGTCGATTTCCTGAATTTCCCAATCCTTCTGCTGCTGCATGAACTGCTTTTCCTGAGCGGCAGAACCAAGCTCCATATTTCTGGCGGAAAGCAGATCCTTTTGTTCCTGAAGCTTTTCCTCCAGGGCGCTGTGCTCAGCTTCCGCTTTTTCAAGCAGACTTCTGGCCTCTAAGGAAGCCTCCTGGGCATCAGAAAGACGTTTGAGACTTTTCTCCAGTCCCTCCTGATGTGTTTTCTTCAGCTGACTGTCCTCTTGAGAGGTTCCGTTTAAAGCATCCGCCCGGCTGTTAACCTCTCCCAGCTGCGCCTGGGCTGCCAGAATCTGGCCTTCCATGGAATGGATTTCTTCACGAAGGGCGTGAAGCTTTTCGGAAAGAGGCGCAATGAGCGCAGCTTTTTGCTCCTTCTCCTGGGAAGAAAGTCTGATCTTACGGTACAGTTCATCTCCCTGGCGGCGAACCAGCTGCAGGTTTGAGGAGAGCTCTTCTTCCTCGGCCTTCCGGCTGAGGATGCCGCTCTTCTGCGCATTCAGCGAACCGCCGGTGATCGAACCGCCGATATTAAACAGATCGCCGGAGAGGGTAACCACCCGCACCGCGTTTCCATAAGCTTTGGAGACCCGGGAGGCGCTGTCAAAGTCAGCGGCTACCACCACATTGCCAAGGGTTCTGGACAAAATGCCTTTGTAGATATCCTTTGTTTCGATCAGCTCGTCTGCAAAGCCTATCACGCCTTCCATGCGCTTAATGGCATCTTCGCCGTTTACCCGGCTTCTTGCTTTAACCGAGTCGAGGGGCAAAAAGGTGGCGCGGCCGATATGGCCCTGCCTTAAATATTCAATCAGGCCTTTTGCGCCCTGGGTATTATCAACCACAATATTCTGCAGTCCGGCGCCGAGAGCCACGTCGATGGCCACGGTAAGCTTCGATGGAACATGAATCAGATCCGCCAGGGTGCCGTGAATGGCGCTTCCCAGTCTTGCCTGCGGTCCTGACTGCCCCTTGCTGTAGGCGGCCTTCAGTTTCATCAGGGATTTAACCGAAGCGCTATAGCCCTCATAGCCCTCCGAAAGCCCTTTGAGCCAGTTAATCCGGCCCTGCATGTCTTTCATCTTTAAGACAAGGGATTCCTGCTCACGGGTCTGATTCTGAATCCGTTCCTGAACCTGCTTCAGATCATCCGAGGCTTCCTGAAGCGCCTCTTCCTGAGCCTTAAGCTCTTCCCGGGCTTCTTCCAGTTGCCTATTCCGATCTTCGATCTGGCCTGACAGATCCTTCTGCCTTTGGCTTAGTTCATCAATCTCGCTTTGGCGGTTTAAAAGCATCTGGTTGTCAGAGCTCAGCAGCAGAGAAAAACGCTGCTTTTCCTGCTGGGCAAACTGAACCTCTTCCTCAGCCTGCACCGCATTTTTGGAAAGCTGTCTGACCTTTTCCCGGCTTTGCGCTTCATCCGCCGCAGCCTGATCAATCTGTTTTTTTGTTTCCTGAACCTGGAAAGAAAGCGCCTTCTGCTTTTCCTCCAGTGATGATAGCTTGGCCTCTTCCTTTTCCAGAGTTCTGGACCGATCCGATATCTTGTCCTTCAGATCACGGATTCTTATTTTTAAAGAAGCCGATTCCTGTCCGTACCGCTTTTCCTGCTCCTGGAGAACTCTTTTATCACCCTCCAGGGTTTCCAGCTTAACCTTCAGCTCTCCAAGGGTCTGGTTCAAAGTCTGAAGCTTTTTTCTGTTTTCCGAAACAGAAGACGCCAAAGATTCAGATTTCTCCCTGGCCTGTTCTTCCTGAAGCCGGGATGCTGAAATCTGCTCCTCCAAAGAGGCCAAAGAAGCGCTCACTTTATCAAAGGTATCCTTCAGCTGCTCGTATTCTCCAATAAAAGAAGACACTTCATAAAGCTTCAGCTGTTCTTTCAGTTCCAGATAGATTTTAGCGGTCTCTGCCTGCTTTTCCAGAGGCGCGACACGGCTTTCCAATTCGCCAAGAATATCACTGACTCGTTCCAGTCTGGCGGATTCATCCTCCAGCTGTTTGGATGCCTGCTCTCTTCTGGTTTTATATTTAGTGATTCCGGAAGCTTCCTCGAAAATCGCGCGCCGATCCTGGGGCTTCGTGGAAAGAAGCTGGTCGATCTGCCCCTGTCCGATCAGGGAATAGCCGTCCTTGCCGATTCCCGTATCCATCAGAATTTCCTGCACGTCTCTCAGACGGCATTTGCCGCCGTTGATGGCATATTCACTCTCGCCGGATCTGAAAATTCGGCGGCTGATGGCCACTTCATCGTAGGAAACATGCATTTTATGATCGCTGTTATCCAGCACCAGGCACACCTCCGCGAAGCCCAGAGGCTTGCGTCTTTCCGTCCCGGCAAAAATGACATCCTCCATTTTGGAGCCGCGAAGCTGCTTGGCGCTCTGTTCGCCCAGCACCCATCTGACCGCATCCGAGATATTGCTCTTTCCGCTTCCGTTAGGTCCTACGATTGCCGTAACGCCTTCGCCGAATTTAACCTGCACCTTCTCCGGAAAAGACTTGAATCCGACAATCTCTACCCTTTTTAGTTCCATACTACCTCAATTAATCTAATTTTGATTCAGCATTTGAAGCGCTGTTTTGGCAGCCAGCTGTTCTGCCTGTTTCTTGCTGTGCCCACAGGTAATAATATCTTCCCGTTTTTCCATATGCAGTTTAATGGTAAACGTTCGATCGTGGGGCGGTCCATCCTCACTGACAACCTCATAAACCGGCGGCTTTAATCCTTTAGCCTGAAGATGTTCCTGTAGAACGGACTTATAGTCATCCATCATTCCGGGCAGCTCCTCCATGGAAGAAAACACCATCCGTTCGATCAATGCAGTTGCTTCATCCAGTCCCTGATCCAGAAAAACCGCTCCGATGATTGCTTCCGTCACATCACAAAGAATGGAAGGACGGCGCCGGCCGCCTGTTTTTTCTTCTCCCTGGCTCAGCAGCAGATAATCGCCCAAATGATACTTACCGGCCACATAGGACAGGGATTCCTCACAAACGATACCGGCCCGCATGCGGGTTAGTCTGCCTTCGGGATAGGGATAGGTCAGATACAGCATCCTGGATGTGACAAGCTCCAGCACCGCATCTCCCAGAAACTCCAGTCTTTCATAGTCCGGATAGTTATCCTTTTTATGGTCCGTTTGACGGGAAAAGGAAGAATGCGTGAGCGCCTGCTCCAGGAGGCTCAGGTTTTGAAAGCGAACGCCAAGATTTGTTTGAAGGACCTCCAGCTTCTGCCGGGGAATTAATCTGGTTTCCTGCAGGTTTTCAGCCTGCTTCCTGCAATCAGTATTCATCCAGGCTCCTCAGAACATCGGCCACGGAACGAATATCGCTGAAATCGGATGAATCGTATTCGATTCCAAATTCCATCTCGATAGCCGTCAGCACCTGAATAATCGAGTTTTTATCCATCTCCAGATCTTCATCAAAGGAGGACTCTTCCGTGATTTCAGAAGGATCAATATCCATTTCTTCGGCGATGATCTCCCGAATGATCCTCATGGGATCCTGTTTGAATTCTTCTGCCATATCCATGCCTCTTTTCCAGGTTTTTAGTTCTCATTCATATACAAACGCAGCTTTAGTCGGCGCTGCTTTTTGAAAAGGCTTCCTCGATGGTTTCATTGACATGGGTGTCAATAAAACGGCTGCACTGCTTTATGGCGCTGACAAAAGCCTCCGCTCTTGAATTGCCATGAGCCTTGATCACGGCGCCGTTTACGCCCAAAAGGGGCGTTCCGCCTACGCTTCTGGGATCCAGCTGATTCTTAAGTCCCATAAGCGCCGGCTTGATCAGCAAGCCGCCGATCTTGGTGATCAGCGAACTGTACAGGGACTTTTTCATGGAAGCAAAAATATAACCGGCCAGTCCCTCCACGCCCTTCAGAAACACATTGCCTGAAAAAGCTTCGGTCACGACGATGTTCGCGCCAGCGTTCATGACTTCCCGGGCTTCGATATTGCCTTTAAAGTTGATCCCGGAATCCTGCTTCAAAAGGGCATAGGCTTCCTTCGCCAGCTGGTTTCCTTTTCCTTCCTCCACGCCGACATTCATCAGCATGACGGAGGGAGATTCAACACCATAAAGCTTCTGGTAATAAATTGATGCCATCCGGGCAAACTGAACCAGCCAGGCGGGTTTCGGATCCATATTGGCGCCCACATCCAGAAGAAGGGTGGGCGTCTCACCGGTAGGCAGAATCAGCGCCAGCGCCGGACGCTGCACACCCTTAATCCGGCCTGTCAGCAGCGTTGCTCCGGCCAGAAGAGCTCCCGTGTTGCCGGCAGAGATAAAGCCGTCCGCCTGCTTTTGACGAACCATCTTAAGTCCCACGGCCATGGAAGAATCCTTCTTTTTCTTAATGGCATCCACCGGTGAATGCTCTTCGTTTTCAACTACCTCCGTGGCATAGAACAGCTCAAGCCTGTTCGTGTCGTAGGTTTTTCCCTGAAGGCATCTGTCCAGGGCCTCCTTGGTTCCCGTAAGAACCAGATTAAGAGACGGATCCTTCTCAAGGGCTAAAAGCGCGCCTTCTACCGGCGCTTCGGGAGCATAATCGCCTCCCATGGCATCGATGACTATTTTTTTGCTCTCCATGAGCCTCTCCTTTACTAATCAAGCGTCAGATCATCTTATCTACTATACACTTTTTTCCTGCTCTTGACAAGAGTTGTTATCAAATTGACCGGCATTCTTCATCTTGGCATAAC
>JAGBND010000060.1 GCA_017634575.1 Bacillota bacterium | reverse complement strand
GTTGTGGATGAAAAGGTGGCTTCCGCGACGCCTTATACAAACAGCGGAACCATCTGCAGCTTTCCAAGGTTTGGATTGGATAACGATGTGTTTAATTCCCTGCCGGTAGATACCATTGATCAGGCATTTCGAAAGATTAAGCCGGTTTATACCCCGATGCCCACCGGAGTGGGCTTCTGCATGGCGCTGAGCCGAAAGGCCATGGATGCCATCGGTTTTCTGGATGATATTACCTTCGAGAAGGGATATGGAGAAGAAAACGACTGGTGCCAGCGGGCAATAAAGGCCGGTTTCACGAATGTCATGGTGGAAAACCTTTATGTTTTCCACAACCATGGCGGCAGCTTCTCCAGCGCTGAAAAGCAGCGGCTGGGAAAGATTAACTCCCTGAAATTAAGAGAAAAGCACCCTGCCTACGAGGCGGATGTGGCAGCCTATTGTTCAACCGACGCCTTGTTTGATCTGCGAGGCTATCTGTCCATCGAAGTGGCCAGGAACCTGGCCAGGGATCCATGGCTGGTTTTCAATCACCGGCTCGGCGGCGGCGCAGATGTGTTTGTCCGCCAGCAAATCCGGGAAAGGCTGAAAAACGGACAAGGGATCTACGAAGTAGGCTACGACTATACCGAAGGCGCGTATCTTCTGACCGCATATTTTGGCTCACTCAAGCCTGTGCTTCGCTTCGAAACATGGCAGGAGCTGGAGGACTATCTGGTCCATCTGGACTTATCAGAGATCTGTGTCAGTGAACTGGTGACATACCCCAGGCTGTACGACACCCTTGAAAGAATCCGGCAGATTGCAAAGTCTCATCAGGCCAGGCTATCTATGATGATGCACGATTATTTTGCTATCTGCCCTGTCATTAATCTGCTTAGCATAGAGGGCAGGTATTGCCATACCCCGGAGGGAGCGGTTTGCGACAACTGCCTGAGGAACAATCCCAGGAAAAACTATGCGGATTACGGCTCCATGGCCGAATGGCGCCGTAACTGGGGCGCTTTTCTGGCGGCCTGCGATGAAATCCGCTGCTTCTCAAATTCCACAAAAGATATTTTAACCGGTGTTTATGGAACGGATCTGAAGATCCGGGTCGAAGGCCATCAGGTTGACTATATGCCGGCATTTGTCAAAACCCATAAAACCACTCATGAATACCGGATCGGCGTAGTAGGCACCATGGCTTATCACAAAGGCCAGGCCGTCGTTCAGAAAGTCATCAACTACATCGACGAAAATCATATCGACATGAAGATTGTGCATATCGGGGCCTCAGAGGAACCGATCGAAGGAAAGTGCTTTATCCAGCATGGAAAGTATTCGCCGCAGGAGCTTCCCAGGCTTCTTATGCAGTATGACGTCGATCTGATCTGGATTCCGTCCATTGTGCCTGAAACCTTCTCCTTTTCGACCTCAGAGGCCATTAGCCTTAAGATGCCTCTGGCGGTATTTGACTATGGCGCCCCGCCGGAGCGGGTCAGAGCATATGAAAAGGGCATGGTGCTTCCCTCGGAAGAGGCTGAAGATATTGTAAAAGCTTTTCTGTCCCGCAAGGACGAGATTTTAAGCAGCCAAATACCCTGGAACGGAAAGAAACCGGTCCTGATGCTGGCTGAGGAGCCTTCCTACGCCACCCGCTACCGCCTGGAGCATCTGCTGGAGCAGCAGCTGTTGCAGGGTTACGGCGCGGAATTAAAGCTACTGGATCAGCTGAAAAATCTGAAGCCGGAAGACTACCGGTCCGTTGTTCTGTACCGCTGCCGGATGATTCCCCAGCTGAAGGCTTTTCTGGAGAGCTGCAGAGAAAAGGGCTTAAAAATCTGGTTCGATGTGGATGACTTTGTATTTGACTATGAAGCCATCAAGGATTTTCCATTAGTCGGAAAAGCATTGGATATGGACTACGAGACCTATTGCAGCCGCATCAGGGAAACCATGGACATGTCCGATGGCTTTTATGTATCCACCTGCAAGCTGCAGGAGCTGGTACAGCGCTATTTCCCGGAAAAACCGGTACTGCTGCACCGGAACGTGGCCAGCATGCAGATGGTGGCGCTCTCCGATATCGCCTATCAGAATAAGCCGGTTTCCGATGGAAAGGTTCATATCGGCTATTTCAGCGGGTCCAGAACGCACAACTATGACTTTGAACTGATTAAAGATGTTCTTGCCCAGATCCTCACCGAATTTCCCAAGGCTGAGCTGACCCTGGGGGGCGTTCTGGAAATCCCTGAAGAATTCAGCTCCAACGTCAACCGCGTCCATACTTTTAAATTTACAGAGTGGTATAACCTGCCTGCCAGACTGGCAGAAATGGATATTAATCTGATGCCTCTGGAGGATACGATTTTCCATGAGTGCAAATCTGAAAACAAATGGACAGAAGCGGCCCTGGTGAGAGTGCCAACCATAGCCAGCCGCAACAAAGAGCTTTCCGGAGTTATTCACAGCGGCGAAGACGGTTATTTGTGCAGCAGCCGAGAAGAATGGCTGGAAGCGCTTAGACAGCTTTTAAGAGATGACGAGTTCAGACAAAACATGGGCCGGAAGGCTTATGAGCGGGTCCTGAGGGATCATACCACAAAAAGCTGTCCGACGGAAGAAATACAATAAGACTTGATGGGAGTACGCCTTGAAAAAGATCGAGTGGAGCAATCTGTGGAAACGCTATGGCAAACTGTTTGCCTGCCTTATGGTCTTCGGGCTGCTGGTATTAGGTGCCGTCACCAAATACAAGGAGCCGATCAAAGCCCATTCGGAACGAAGCGAGAAGATTGAAGAATATAAAAATAAAGATTATAAGCATGTGGAAATCACCCGGGAGGGTGGGCCGATTCTTCAATCCATTCATATAGACAATCCAAAGGTAACGGGCATTGGCGTCCGCTTCTGGCATTCTGAAGAAATAAAGCTGAATGCCCTGATACATGTTTCTTTTAAGGATGCGGCATTAAACG
This sequence comes from Bacillota bacterium, assembly GCA_017634575.1. GTDB lineage: Bacteria > Bacillota > Clostridia > Lachnospirales > Bianqueaceae > RUG760. The sequence continues at coordinate 14,128 of JAGBND010000060.1, read as the reverse complement.
AGCTGTATGCCTGGGATGTTCCCGGAAACGCCCTCAACGGCAGCCAGAACAATGATGATATTGTAGAATACTATTTTTATTTTGATGAGGCTGATCAGGGAACGGTCCAGGGTGATTTTGTTCTTGAGATCTCTACAGAATCTTTGTACGAAGAGACCAATATCTGCGTCTGCCAGGCGGAAGAAGATATTTATCCCCAGGGCCAGGCAACGGTTAATGGGAAAACGACTCCCCTGGATATACACTTTTCACTGCGGGGAGAGAAATTTCTGTTTATCCGGCCGCTGTATCTGGGTTTGATGGCAGTTCTGATCTTTGCTTTTATCGGCCTGGCGGTCTGGCTTTTAATCAAGCCTCCGAAGATAGAAGTGCTGTTCCTTTGCCTGAGCCTTTTGTTCGGAACCGTGATTTTGCTGGTTCTGCCGCCCTATTGTGTTCCGGATGAGTCGAGACATATCAATACCACCTACTATTATTCCAGCCAGCTCATCGGAGAGGAAGCCACCGATTCAGAAGGAAGGACCCTTGTCAGATCCCGGGACAGAGACTATACCCAGCATGAGATGTATCCTTCTATTATTTCGTATAAACGTTTCTTTGGCAACTTCTTCAGGATGGATGAGAGCGGTGGAGAGAAGGCAGTTTTTGTTTCCAATGAAGAAAGGCCTCTGAACATTCCCGTGATTGCTTACCTGCCCCAGGTGATCGGCGTCAGTCTGGCGCGTTTGCTGGGCTTTGGCAACGTACTGCTTTTAACCATGGGCAGATTTTTCGGCCTTTTGTTCTATTCCCTGATGGTCTATCTGGCAATCAAAATCACCCCGTACTTTAAACAGCTCTTCATGATGATCGCTCTTATGCCCATCTGTCTGGAGCTTGGCGCTTCCTTTAGCTATGACTGTACGATTTTAGGCCTGAGCTTTTTGTTCATCGCCATGGCTCTGCGCCTGATTTATGGGGAAGTAAAGGCAACCTGGCGGGATTTTGCCGCCCTTAGCATTGTCATGGCCTGGATGGCGCCGGTTAAAGTTGTTTATATTCTGATTGGCGGCATGCTGATCTTTATTCCCAAAGGACGGGACCGAAAAACAAAGCGAAATACATGGATCGGTATATTTACGGTTTTGCTGGCCGGGGTGGCAGCAATCCTGCTGACGCGACTCGAGGCTATCTCCACCATGACCGGCGCTGCCCACCTGGATGAGCAGGGCGGGCTCCAGTACTATACATTGGGAACCATCCTGCAGGATCCGCTCCGGTTTGTGGGCGTTGTTTTCAATACCTTCTACTACGAAACCGACTTTTATCTGGAAGGTCTGATCGGCGGCTATCTGGGATGGCTGGATATCCGGGTGCAGACATATATTCTGGCAGGCTTCGTCATATTGATCTGGCTTTCGCTGCTTCCCACCAGAGACGGCAAATCACTGATTCTGCCGGTGGGCCACAGGCTGCTGTATGCCTTCATTTTCCTGTGCGTGGTAGGCGCTGTGATGCTGGCTTTAACCTTCAATTTTACGCCCAATGAGGATCTGCTGATCCGGGGAATGCAGGGCCGGTACTTCTTACCCGCGTTTCCGCTGCTGGCCCTGGCCATTCAGCCAACAAGGATGGAACGGAAGAAACAGTATGAAACCATTACCTATGCGCTTCCTACCTATGCGCTGCTGTTCTTTACCTGTCTGAAGGCAGTGGTTACGATTGTTGCAAGGGGGTACTGATGGCATCTTCACTTCATCGCCTGGCTGTTAAAGCCAATCTGGATGCGCGACCGCTTTCCATTGCCTATTTTACGGCGCAGTATTTTCCCCATATGGGCGGCGTAGAGTTCTATACCCTGGGTCTTTCCAAGGCGCTGGTGCAAAGGGGTCACCGGGTAACAGTTATTACCTCCTGTGTAAAGGGTGAACCTGACAGGATAGAGCAGGATGGATTTACCGTCCGCCGGCTCTCGTCGATTCAGTCCATGGGAACCCGGTATCCAATGCTGCAGCCGGGTAAGAAGCTGCGGGCGCAGCTGAAGGAACTGCTTCAGGATTCCTTTGACGTCGTTCTGGTCAACACCAAGTTTTATCCCATGTCGATTCTGGCGGCATGGTTTGCAAAGAGAAAAGGCATTCCCTGCATTGTCATTGAGCATGGATCAGCCCATCTTCGTACCTCCGGACGGCTTACCACCTGGATCACGGAGCAGGCAGAACATGTTTATGCATTTTGGATCCGGCTTTACAATCCCTATTTTGTAGGGGTATCGAAGGCCGCCTGCCGCTGGCTGCGGCATTTTCATATCAAAGCCCTGGGACCGGCCTACAACACCACCGACTACGAACGGATTAATGCCATTCAAACAGCTCAATCAGAAAGCTTCCGGGAGAAATGGGGCATTAACAAAGAAACAACGCTGGTGCTTTTTGCCGGAAGGCTTCTGGAACAAAAAGGACTCTTACAGCTGATGGAAGCTGTCGGCAGGCTGAAGGCAGAGGGGCGGGATATCCGCCTCATCGTGGCAGGCGCCGGCCCGCTTCAGGAAAAGGTTCAGGCCTTCGGAGATCCCGTTCTTTATGCAGGCGCCCTTTCTTTTGAACAGCTGATGGCGCTGGAAATGGAATGCGACCTGTTCTGCCTTCCTTCTGAAACAGAAGGATTTCCGACAGCTCTTTTAGAGGCGGCTGCATCTCATCTGTTCGTGGTTACCACTGTCTGCGGCGGCATCTCAGAAATCGTACCGGATGACAGCTATGCATATAGGCTGCCGGACAATACATCCGCGTCTATCTATGAAGGGCTTTCCTTTGCGCTGGATCATCCGGATGAAAGAAAAAAAACTGCCGAAAAGCTTCGCCGGCGTGTCATGAAGAATTTCACGTTTGAAAGGACCGCCAGGATGATCGAAGGCTGCAGCATAGGGCTTATGGAAGCCGGGAGAAAAGACCAGATATGAGCGTTATGGAAAAGCCATCCGGTAAATCTGTTTTTATCTGGAACATTCTGGGCAGCGCCTGTAATGCGCTTTCTTCCATGCTGCTGCTGGTTTTTGTAAACCGCATTTTAGGCACGGCGGCTGGCGATACCTTTAGCATTGGATTTTCAATCGCTACTTTGATGGCTTCCATTGGCCTGTTTCAGGTGAGGGTTTATCAATCCACCGATGTCACCAACCGATTCTCCTTTGGTGATTATTTTGCCCTGCGTATCGTCACCTGCGCTCTGATGCTGGCGGTCAGCGTTCTTTATCTGCTTCGCAGAGGCTACGGCGCTGATAAGTACCTGATCGCGCTGATGCTTTGCGGCTATAAACTGGTGGATGCCTTTTCAGATGTGTTCCAGGGACTGTTTCAGCAGAAGGAGCATCTGGATATATCCGGGAAAGCGATTGTATGGCGCATTCTGATCTCCAACGGCGGATTTTTTCTGGCGCTTGTTTTGAGCAAAAGCCTTTCTGTTTCCGCCGGGGTGCTGCTGGCAGGATCGGTTTTGGCCGTGCTGATATACGACGTGCCCCAGTACAGACGCTTTTCCCGGACCTTTGAGGACAGCAAGCTGGCAAAGCCGTTGTTTAATCTGTCCCAGCTTCGGCTGTTGATCACGATCTGTTTTCCTTTGTTTTTGAATGCTTATCTGATGAATGCGGTCTACAACCAGCCAAAGCTGGCGATTGATACGGCGATTGAGACAGGTGTTCTGGGGCAAGGACTTCAGAGCTATTACAATATCTTGTTCATGCCTGCTTCCGTCATCAATCTGTTTTTGATCGTCTTCAGACCGCTTCTGACAACCCTGGCCCATCACTATGTGGATCGGGATTTTGGAAGCTTTAACCGGATTCTGCTTAGGATCATCGCCGGACTTTTCGGCTTTGGCCTTCTGGCGCTTGCTGCAGCTGCATTTTTAGGCATTCCGGTTTTGTCCTTGGTTTATGGAACGGGAGAAGGGCTCGCGCCATACCGGCCGGAGCTTTTGCTGCTGATCGCAGGCGGCGGTCTCAACAGCATCGCCAATATGCTGGACAATGCGGTGACCATTATCCGCAGGCAGCAGTATCTGCTGATTTCCTATGCGCTTTCAGCGCTTTCGGCTATGTTTCTGGCCAAACGGTTTGTTTTGGCTTATGGGCTAAGAGGCGCAGTTTATACCTATTTGGTAAGCATTGTGATTCTGCTGGCGGGCAATGCGGTTATTTACCGAGTGTCCATGAGGAAGATGCAAAAAGAAAAGTAATAAGGAAAGTAAAGAGGAAAGGAGGAGTAGATTTCGTATGGTTTTTTCCAGCATGGTTTTTTTGTTTGCGTTTCTTCCGATCACATTTGCAATCTATTTCTTCCTGCCTAAAAAATTCCAGAACTACTGGCTGCTTCTGGCCAGCCTGTTCTTTTATGCCTGGGGGGAGCCTTCCCGCGTTTTTCTGCTGCTTTTCAGCATCGCCCTTAACTACTTTGGCGCGCTGAAGCTGGAAGAGACCACCGGAAAAATCCGGAAGCTGATTCTGGTTCTCGTTCTGACGGTTAATCTGGGGCTTTTGTTCTGCTTTAAATATCTGAACTTTGCAACGATCAGCCTTCATCAGTTCATCCCGGCCACGCAGGAAATGTTTGATCTTACGAATATCGCCCTGCCCATTGGTATTTCTTTCTTTACCTTCCAGGCCATCAGTTATGTCGTAGATGTTTACCGAGGCAGGGTGAAGGCGCAGAAAAATATCTGCTATCTTGGCCTGTACATTTCTTTCTTTCCCCAGCTGGTGGCAGGGCCCATCGTCCGTTATTCCACCATTGCGGATCAGATTGAAAGCCGGGTTCACTGCCCGGATGCCTTTGCAGAGGGCATGCTGCGCTTTATCAAGGGCATCAACAAGAAAGTGCTGATCGCCAACGTGCTTTCAGCAGTGGCGGACAGTGCCTTTGCGTCGGAAACTTTAAGCATAGGCCTGGCCTGGCTGGGAGCAGTCTGCTATGCGCTGCAGATTTACTTTGATTTTTCCGGTTACTCCGATATGGCCATCGGCCTTGGGAAAATGGCTGGATTTACCTTCCTGGAGAACTTTAACCTGCCTTATCAGGCAAAGAGCGTATCCGATTTCTGGCGCAGATGGCATATTTCCCTGGGCAGCTGGTTCAGGGACTATGTGTATTTCCCCTTGGGCGGAAGCCGGGTTTCTTCCTCCCTACGGCTGGTTTTCAACCTGATGGTGGTATGGCTGCTGACCGGAATCTGGCATGGAGCGGACTGGACCTTTATGCTCTGGGGCGTGATGTACGGCGTTTTGATTTCGCTGGAAAAGCTTTTGGGGATCGAAAAGAAGCTTCAAAACAAGAAGGTACTTAGCTTTTTATATCAGATTTTTACCCTGCTGGTGGTGCTGCTGGGATGGGTGCTGTTCCGGGCTGAGCATATCAGCCAGGCGATCTATTACCTGAAGTCCCTTTTCGGTTTGGCCGGAAATGCCCTGACCGATATCACCTTCCGTTTTAATCTGAGGGAATACGCCTTTACCATGGCGCTGGGATTGCTGATCGTGTTCTTCCCGTATGGGAAGTTCCCCTATGGGAAGCTAAAGGAAAAAACCGGGAGTTCCGGCAAATGGTCAGTGGCTATATCCGTTGTCCAGGTGATCTTGTTTATCTTCTCGATTTCCTGTCTGGTCATGCAGACCAATAATCCGTTTATCTACTTCAATTTCTAAAAAGCAAGGGTTCCGCACATAGAGTGCGTTGACCGGTTCGCATATCGCCACATATCAAAGGAAAGGGGGCATTTCGTGAAAATCAAGCGTTTTTTGGGCTTAGCGGCCGCAGCTTTTCTGGCCGTTTATGGCCTTTTGATGCTCCCCCGGATGATAAAACCTGCGAAAGCCTTAGCAGAAGAAGAGATAGATTTTGCATCCTATGTTTCTGAAACGGAGGCAGAATATACCAGCGATGCTATTCCCTTTCATGATGCCTGGATTAACCTGAACGGCCTCTATGCCCGGCTGACAGGCCGAACCAGCTATAACAATACCCGTCTTTTGAAACACGGCATGCTTTCCTGGTATCTTTGGCCGGTGGATACAACGGCTCTTGCAGCCTCTACCGGACAGCTTTATGACTTCTGCGCGCAAGAAGGCATCGATTTCCTTTATGTGCAGCTTCCCTACAAGATGGATCTGAACAATGAATTGCTCCCGGACAGCATGACCGATTATGGAAACCAGAACATAAACGAGCTGCTGGAACATCTGGAAGAGACCGGCGTTCCATACATGGATCAGCGCCAGCGCTTTGCGAAAACACCAGAAGATATTGAACAATACTTCTATCGGACCGATCATCACTGGAACTATCAGGCAGCCTTCGGCACGTTTCAGGATATTGTGTATCGGTTAAACGAATTGAATCCGGACTACATGGCGCCGGAAGATCGGATTTCACTGGAAAACTGGGAAACACACGAACTGCATCGGTGGTTTCTGGGAACTCACGGAAAACGGGTAGGCGCCTGGTATGGCGGCGTAGATGATATGGTCTATTACACACCGAGGTTTGATAATGATTGCTCTATGACGATTCCCAAGCATGAACTTACCTATGAAGGATCTTTTGAGGAGGCCTTTTTGCGGGAAGAATATACCAGGGAAACGGATTGGTTTAAATCAAACCCTTATATGATGTATGTGGGGGGAGACTATCCGCTGGTGCTGGAGAGAAATGCGCTTGCTCCCTGTGACAAGAAGATTCTGATTCTGGAGGATTCCTACTCTCTTCCCGTGCAGGCATTTCTGTCAACGGTATATACGCAGATTGACGTGATTGATCCCCGTTATTTTGAAGAAAGCATCGCGGCCTATATACAGGAGACAAAGCCGGATGTGGTGCTGCTCATGATGAATCCGACCGCTTTTCCTGAACCGCAGTATAGAGATTGGAAATTCCCCCAATAAAGAACGCGCGGCTGGCAGAAACAGGCAGCGGCAAGGGATCTTCGCAAACCGTAAAGCAGGATCCGGCGCGTCGGAAATATGGAGAAACAGAAAATGAATGATACAAAAGTCACGGTGCTGATGTCCGTCTATCACCCTGAACCTGCATTCCTGCAAAAACAGCTGGAATCCATTGATGAACAGACTTATCCTGAAAAACAGCTGCTGATCTGGATCGACGATCCGGCTGATACAACAACGAAAGCGTGGATTGAAAAGCAAAGTCTTTCCATTCCCTTTGAAATCCGTCAGGCGAAGGAAAACCTTGGCTATGTAAAAGCCTTCGAAAAGCTGGTCAGCATGGCGAATACGCCGTATATAGCTTTCTCCGATCAGGACGATATATGGGATCCAAAGAAACTGGAAAAATGCATCCGGACATTGGAAGAGGAAGAGGCTGTACTGGTTACAACGGACCGAAAAACCATTGATCAGGATGATCAGGTTCTTAGCGAAAGCGACTGCCGGGATCATCCCAATGTTCAGAACAGCTGGCGCACAGGGGATCATGTGGTTCTGGAAGCCTCTGTTAACTGCATGGCCATCGGCATGGCTATTGTGATGCGCGCCGATGCAGCAAAAGCTGCTATTCCTTTTCCTGCCTGCACGGGGCATGATAAATGGCTGGCGCTTACGGCCGGTACCTGCGGCAAGCTTGCCTATATCAAAGAGCCGCTGGTTTCACATAGGGTTCATGGGCGCAACCTGACCGGCGTGCTTTCCGGCATTACCTGTAAGAAAGATTACAAATTAGATCGGATTGATACCAGCTATGAGCTGGCCAGGGAATTTGCATCCCGTTTCTCTTCCTGTGAAGACTGCGGCCGGATTATGGCCTTTGCTACAGCAAGAAAAGAGGGCGATATCCGGGGTTTATGGAAAAACCGGCAGATTGCCCCGGATATCGTAAAATTTGAGATTTTATATCAACTCATACCGGATTTTCTGTTTAAGCTGGTGCTTCAGGTTGTTAGAAAATTCGCGGCGAAAGGATAAGTCTGACATGCGCATGTATAAAGCCTATGATCCCAGGGTTCTTAAAAAGCTGCAGCGGGAAGAACTGGAAGTGGTGAAAGCATTTGATGCTCTTTGCTCTCAGCAGGGATGGCGTTATTTTCTTGACTTTGGAGCGCTTCTGGGCGCGGTGCGCCATATTGGGTTTATTCCTTGGGATGACGATATTGATGTGGCCATGCCAAGGGATGACTTTGAAAAAATGCGCAGCTATGTCCTGAAGCATATGCAGGATGAGGATTTCCTTTATGGCTATAAGGATCAGCTTTCCGATCCTGAATTTAGTAAATATGTGCCCCTGTTTTACCGCAAGGGAACCGAATTTCTGAACGATCGGATCGGCACGCCTCCCGGAATCGGAATCGATATCTTCCCCTTTGATTACACCAGTCCCAACCCACGGATTCAAAAATGGGAGATTTTCCGGGCTAACCTGCAAAGAAGGCTGCATTATCTTTGTTATCGGGATCCTGTGATTCCCTTTGATGGAATGCTGTATGGGATCGTCTTTCTGATCTGCAAAACGGCCAGGCTGGGCCTTCGTTTGCTGCGGATCGATCCGGTGAAGCTCTTTGGATCTTTCGAAAAAGCAAATATGAGAAGTCACAAACGCTATCAAAGCAGCGGCCTTCTCACCTGTTACTTTGATCTGGCCCCTCAGAAAAACCTGATGAACATCAAACAATTTGAAACCCAGGAGGCTCCTTTCGAGGATGCCTGGTTGCAATTGCCCGCTGATCCTGATAAACTATTGAAAATGCTCTACGGCTCTGATTACATGCAGCTTCCCCCCGAAGACAAACGGGTAAATCACAGCGCAGAGAGAATTCTCTTCAGTGACGGGGAATTGGTTGACTATTTTTCGAAGGAACAACGCTGATCCGCAGAAAAGATTGTGCCAGAGATTCTATTGTAAGGAATACAGAGCGAGGACTTGTAAATGAAAAACCCGATTGCCAAGATTCGCACCTGGGAAATTCCCTGGCCGGTAGTGTTGATTACCGGTCTGGTTATGCTGTTTCTGTATATCAGCTGCTCCTCGGGGGATCTTTGGATAACCGGAAACAGCGCCTGGAAGCTTTGGGACAGTCACTTCTACGATTTCTATGAGACAGTTACAGATTGGCAGGGTATCGCCATGTGTAACTATCTGCCTACCACCTATATTCTGTTTGGTATCTGGATTTTGCCGCTAAAGCTCCTGGGATTTGCTGTGCCTGAAACAGTCGGCACCGTATATCTTGGATATGTCTGGTGGTATAAAGCGCTTCCGGTAGCTCTCTTTGGCGCAAGCATTCCGTTGGTTTACCGGATCTGCCAAATGGCAGGGTTTGGAAAAACCAAAGCCAGTTGGGCTGCCTTCGCCTATGCGACGGCACCTGTTGCAATCTTCAGCCAGTTTATTTTTTCCCAATACGATATCTTCACAGTGTTTCTGGTGCTTCTGGCCCTGTATTTCTGGATGCAGGACAAGGAAGTTCCCTTCATTGCCTGTATTGCAGTGGCAACAACGATCAAGTACTATGCAGCCATCTTTGGACTGGTTTTTCTTCTCCTTAAAGAAAAGCGTGTTCTATGGGTTTTGATAAAAGCTTTCGGCATTATCAGCCTGTTTGCTCTGTACATGTTGATCTTCTATCGTTCAGAGACCTTTAAAGAATGCGTCTTCGGGTTCTTTGTCCTGGATTATGTGAATGCCGGAGATTTTACTACAGGTCTTGGCAGTATTAGCTTTACTCAAATCATGGTTGCTGTCCTGGCAGCATGGGCTTATTTTACCAAACCTGAAGACCAACAAGGATACTTTAAGTGGGCCATCTACCTCAGCTGCGGTGTCTGTTTTGCTTTCTTTGGCCTTTCCAGCTTTCATCCTCAATGGCTGTTGATGGGTGTACCCTTCTGGACCATGGCCATGTTCATGCATCGGCAGGGAAAAGTCTTTCCTTGGCTTGATTTATTATTTGCTGTTTGTTATTATCTGTTCACCTTCATACACTGGCGGACGATCGCGGATAATGTCTTTATTTACCATGGAATCTGGCAATATGTCCTGAACGGCAGGGCGCTGCTGATCCACAATGCGGATATCATTCCGTTCCATGACAGCAATCTTCTGTATACCCTGATGGTTGCTCTGATAGTTATCTATTTTATCTTTAACCATCCCAAGTACAGCTTGAATGATTTGAATGTTGACGCCTATGATTGGAAAAAACAGCGCTGGGTGCTCTATGCAAGAGGTTTAATCGGACCGGCACTTTATGTAGTCCCAACAGCGCTTTGTCTGATTATGACGATGATGCAGCCGCCCCTGGTGGTTCTGTCTGATCATATCGAAACCTGGTATGAGCTTAAACAAGGCGAATCCATCGAGCAAATTTTTACTGCCAGATATGACACGTTGGATGGAATATACCTGACGTTTCAGGAAGAGGCAGAAGACGATGAGGATCAGAAAGCGACAGTCATTCAATCAGGCGGAGCCATAGTCAGGATATCAGATCCAGAATCTGAGGAACTTCTGTTTGAGGAATTCATAAAGGCGGATCAGATTGATGGTAATACCCGCCTGTTTCTGGACACCAACGATCTGCCATTGATTATAGGAAAAAATTATCAGATTGCCATTAGCGGAAAGGATAAACAACCTGCTTTTCTGGCCATAGGGAATATCAGAGGTGATATGAACCTTGGTAATTACGCGGTTATCGATGGGGAACCCATGACGGGTAATTTATGTATCGACATGCTGTACGATAAATAAAAGATCTTTTATCCTTCTGAACAGAAATGACGGATGATTTGACAAGTGATGGGTTGTACTTGTGAAGAATGCTAACTCGTGCTATAATCATTTAAATATCAATCCGTTTTAAATGAAAAGATGAGGTGAGCGGATGCATACACGTAGTTTAAAAGGATGGCTAAAGCATGGAGATTTTATAATCATGGACATGCTTTGCCTCCAGTTGTGTTTTACGATTAGTTATTGGATTACCGAAGAATTCGGCAATCCCTATACCATAGACCGATTCCAGTTTTTGGCTGTTATTCTGCTTGTTTGCCAATTGTTGGTTGTTATTTTTGCAAACAATTATACCGGAATTATCCGAAGAGGTCCATTTGCCGAGGTCCTGGCTGTTATTAAGCAGATGCTGGCAGTTTTATTGCTGTATATTCTGTTTTTATTTGTTATCCATCAATCATTGATGGCTTCCAGACTTCATGCAGCAATCACTGCTGTTTTATATGTGGTGTGTGATACACTTCTTCGATCTTTCAATAAATGGCGTATTCAGAGAACATCCAGTAATGAAGGACAAAGGTCAATCGTGCTGGTTACATCTGAGCAATTAGTACCGGATACAGTCCACAATCTTTTAAATGCTGATCATCGGGATTTCACGATTTCAAAGATTCTTCTGATGGATAAACCAAAAGAGTTAACATCTGGCGAATTTGAAGGAATTTCTATGGCTCAGCTGACAGAGGCAACGATCAGTGAAATCAGTCATGAATGGGTCGATGAAGTTTTTGTTCTGCAACCTGATAATATGCCTTTTCCGGAGCATTTTGCAGATGATTTGGTATCGATGGGTATTACCATAAACTATACCCCGTCTGTTTTATTAGATGAAAGATGGGCTGTGACAGAAGTCAATAAGCTGGGCAATTATAAAGTACTCACCAGCAGCATCCAGATGGTCAGCCCATGGCAGGTTATTGTGAAACGAGCCGTAGACATTGTCGGTGGTTTGGTCGGGTGTATATTTACCGGATTTCTGACGTTGATTATCGGCCCGGCTATTTATTTAAAATCTCCAGGCCCTATTTTCTTTGCGCAGGAAAGAATTGGAAAAAATGGAAAAACTTTCAAAATGTATAAGTTCCGAAGCATGTACCTCGATGCGGAAGAACGAAAAGCGGCCTTGATGTCGCAAAATAAAATTCAAAGCGGACTGATGTTTAAGATGGACGATGATCCTCGAATCATCGGAAGCGAAAAAAAAGATAAGAACGGTAAACCTAAGGGAATTGGCAATTTTATCCGCAACACATCGCTTGATGAATTTCCGCAGTTTTTTAATATTCTTAAAGGTGATATGAGTCTGGTTGGTACGAGGCCGCCCACACTGGATGAGTGGTCTCAATATGACCTGGGACATCGGGTCAGAATGTCAATTAAACCAGGCCTTACAGGAATGTGGCAGGTATCAGGCAGAAGTGAAATTACTGATTTTGAAGAAGTGGTAAGGCTTGACCGGGAATATATTCAAAACTGGAGTCTTCTTCTTGATTTAAAAATTCTGATCAAAACGGTTTTTGTTGTCTTTACAAAAAAAGGTGCAGAATAACATTGTAAACCTAAGGAGGGCATAAAAGTGGCAGAGAATACTCAGAGAAAAGAAAAAATGTCCTCTGTTCAGCATGTCTTTATTATTGGAGCAAAGAGCATTGGTCAATATGGCGGATATGAAACCTTTGTTGACAAGTTAACAGAACAGCATCAGAATGATCCCGCCATACAATATCATATAGCTTGTAAGGCGAATGGTGACGGATCAATGGATGAAGCTCAACTAAAGAATATTGAAATTCTAAAGACAAATAAAGACGGAACAGTTTCTGAGTTTATATATCATAATGCTCATATATTTAAAATAAAATGTCCTCAAATTGGCCCTGCTGTTGCTATATATTACGATTGGAAGGCTTTTAATTACAGTATCAATTACTGTAAGGTCCATCAGATTGAAGCACCGATTTTTTATGTATTAACTTGCCGAATAGGACCTTTTATTAGCAAACTTGTCAAAAAAGTCCGTTCCGTTAAAGGGAAATACTATCTCAATCCGGATGGTCATGAATGGTTGAGAAAAAAATGGTCACCACTCGTTCGCCGATACTGGAAATATTCAGAAGGAAAGATGGTTAAAGCTGCAGACTTAGTAATCTGCGATTCTAAAAATATTGAAAAATATATTAAGGCTGAGTATCACCATCCTTGCACAACCTTCATTGCATATGGTGCAGATATCAAACCAAGCTGCCTGTCTGATGACGACTCTAAATTTGTGAATTGGTTGGAAGAAAAAAAGATCGAATCCGGTAATTACTATTTGATAGTTGGACGCTTTGTGCCGGAGAATAATTACGAGACCATGATTCGGGAATTTATGAAGAGCAATACAAAGCGGGACTTGGTCATCGTAACGAATTTGAATACCAAACTTAGAACGAAACTGGAATCCGAGCTTCATTTCTCCAGTGATCCCAGAATTAAATTTGTAGGAACTGTTTATGACAAGGAACTGTTAAAGAAAATACGTGAAAAAGCTTTTGGATACCTCCATGGCCATGAGGTAGGGGGAACCAATCCAAGTCTGTTAGAAGCCTTGGCCAGCACTGATATAAATCTTCTTTTAGATGTTGGATTTAACCGGGAAGTTGGAGAAAATGCAGCCATATATTGGACCAAAGAAAATAGTTCTCTATCTTCAATAATTGATGATACGGATAGGTTAAACCCAAAAGAGAGAGAACTATTTAGTTCGCGTGCAAAAGAGCGAATTAATGATGACTATAACTGGACGATTATCGGCGATAAGTATAAAAAAGCATGGTCTACAGAGGACCTCTAACTTTAGCTAAGGGAGTTGACGAAATGAAAAGAATTATCACATATGGAACATTTGATTTACTTCATTATGGGCATATAAATTTACTGCGTAGAGCTAAAGCTTTAGGAGATTACTTAATCGTTGCCTTATCTACTGATGAGTTTAATTGGAATGAAAAGCATAAAAAAACATATTTTACATATGAACAACGCAAACAATTACTGGAATCCATTCGTTATGTGGATTTAGTGATTCCTGAAACAAATTGGGAGCAAAAACGTACAGACATGCATGAATATCACATTGATACTTTTGTTATGGGAGACGATTGGAAAGGAAAATTCGATTTTTTGAACGATGAGGGGGTTGATGTGGTTTATTTACCCAGAACTCCAGAAATCAGCACCAGTCAAATAAAAACTGATTTAAACCATTCAGTGTAATCGAAGACAACGGAAACGACATATATATGCGGACATAAATACAGATCCAAGGAATAAATATAAGAATATGGATAACATACATTTACTTCATGAAG
>JAGBND010000059.1 GCA_017634575.1 Bacillota bacterium | reverse complement strand
GTGTCCCGGATAGATGATTTTGACATTGTTCTTTGTGACACAAATCTTGAGGCGCTGATTCTTGAATGCAACCTGATTAAACAGCACAGACCTCAGTATAATATACTGTTGAAGGATGACAAACACTACCCCTATCTGAAGATTGATCCCACTTCGAATTTCCCACGAGTTGAAATCGTGCGTCGAATCGAAAAGGATAAGGCGAAGTACTTCGGGCCTTATATGGGAACGACGGGTGTGAGAGAGGTGATGGATGTTCTGCGGCACATTTTTCCTTTGAGAACCTGTCAGGGAGACATTGTGCCCAATCCGGAACGCCGCCCGTGTCTTCATTATCAACTGGGGGAATGCCTGGCACCCTGTGCAGGAAAAGTGGAGAGGGAAGAGTATGGGAAAAGCGTGCAGGAGGTGATTGATTTTCTGCATGGGAAAAGTGAAACTGTCGAAAAGCGCCTGAAGAACGATATGCTGGAGGCCGCGGCTAATCTGAATTTTGAACGGGCAGCTGAGCTGAGGGATCGTCTGGCGGCGGTAGGAAAACTGATGGAGCGTCAGAAAGCAATTAATGTCAAAGGCGGCAACCGGGATATTCTGGCGGTGGCATCAGATTCGCTGGATGCAATGGTTGAGGTGCTCTTTGTGCGCGGCGGACTGATGATCGGTGCGGAGAACTACACACTTGAGGGGGAGGGAGATCAGACACCGGCCCATATTCTCGGCGAGTTCCTGCTTCAATACTATGAGGACGGACGTCAGATCCCGGAGGAAGTACTGTGTATGGAACTGCCGGAACAGGCGGAGGACCTCAGTGTATTTCTCAGCAGCCGGCGAGGAGCCGGAGTGGTTATTCACGAACCTCAGCGGGGAACGAAGCATCAGATGATTGAAATGGCTGTCAAAAATGCCCGCGACGCCCTTGATAAGCGCAATGCCGGCTTGTCCCGGGCCCGCGAGCGCACCATCGGTGCCTGTGAGGCACTTCAGGAGATACTGAGCCTTAAAAAAGTTCCCAGACGGATCGAAGGATATGACATTTCAAATACCCAGGGAGTCCTGTCGGTTGCCAGCATGGTGGTTGCCATCAATGGCGAAGCGGCATCAAAGGAATATCGGCGGTTTCGAATTAAAACCGTGGAAGGGGCCAATGATTTTGCCTCAATGAATGAGGTGCTGACCAGACGTCTGACCCGGGCAAAAAATGAACGGGAAGCACTGGCTCAAAATGGGGGACTGCCTGAAAATGGAGAAGGGCTGACCGGGTTTGCGGATCTTCCGGACCTGATTGTCATTGACGGTGGTCCGCAGCAGCTGCGATTTGCCAGAACCGCCATGCAGGAAGTGGGATTTGATATCCCGATTATCGGCCTGGCCAAACGACTGGATGAGATCTTTGTGCCGGATTCAGAGGAAAGCATTTTGCTGGACAGAAAGTCACCGGCCCTTCATTTACTCCAGCGGGTCCGGGATGAATCCCATCGCTTTGGCATCACCTATCATCGGAATCTGCGGCAAAAAGCGGGGATGCATTCATCGCTTGAGGATATTCCCGGAATCGGTCCGACAAGACGCCGGGCATTGCTTTCGGAGTTCAAGTCCATCGCAAACATCGCCAAAGCGACACCGGAGGAACTTTGCCGGGCGGATGGAATCGGGATGGCGCAGGCACAGGTGATTTTTGATCATTACCACCCGAAAACGGCGAATACGGAAGCAGCTGAAGCAGACGGATGAATGAGAATTTTGAGGGTTGTCGGCCTGATAAAAACAGTTTATAATGAGTTGCCCAAAAAGAAGGAGAGGTGAGTCAAGTGGACGGTCAGGACAGTACAGGTCATGATTTATGCGATGTGCCGCTTGTTATTCATTTTTCCTGCGAGTGGTTTGTATAAGGAATGATTTTTGTACGCGGCCTAAACCAGATAGACAGTGGGCATAACTGTTTATTGTTTTGGAGGGATGCGTCATGGATGAAATTCAGAACACGACTGAACTGGACGAGGTAAAAACGGAACGTCCGGATTATGCGGAGCAACTGATCAAGATGCTCCACAGCGATATTGATACCCTTGAGAAAAAAGAACGTCTGGCGGATTACCATGCCAACGATATTGCCGATGTTCTGCCTAAGCTGACGAGCGATGAGCGCATGCGCCTGTATCGCCTGCTGGGTGAGGAAAAAGTATCTGAGGTATTTGCCTATCTGGAAGATCCGGCAGAGTATATCTCGGAACTGGATGTTGAAAAAGCTGCAGACATTGTTGAAAACATGGATGCAGATGATGCTGTTGATTTCCTTGAAGACCTGGATACAGATCAGCAAAGCGCCATTCTTTCCCGCATGGATGCGGACAGCCGACGTGATATTGATCTGATCAAGTCCTATGATGAGGATGAGATCGGCAGCAAGATGACCACTAACTACATTGCCATCACCCGCGGGTTTACGGTGAAACAGGCAATGAGGTCTCTTGTCAAACAGGCAGCGGATAATGACAACCTGCAGACCATCTATGTGTTGAACAGGGATGGAACTTTCTATGGTGCAATCTCTCTGCAAAGCCTGATTATTGCACGGGAATATACAGACCTGGAAGATCTGATCGTCACCTCCTATCCGTTTGTCTATGACAATGAGACCGTCAGTGAGTGCATAGAAGAACTCAAGGATTACAGCGAGGATTCAATCCCTGTACTGAGCAGGGAAAAGAAGCTGCTGGGCGTCATTACCAGTACAGACCTCGTTGAGGTTGTCGATGATGAACTCGGTGAGGACTATGCGAAACTGGCAGGTCTGACTGCAGAGGAAGATCTGAGTGAACCGCTGCTGGAGAGCATGAAAAAGCGCATTTCCTGGCTTCTGATTCTCATGGTGCTCGGACTTGCAGTCAGTACGGTGGTCGGCTTCTTTGAACCGGTGATGTCATCACTGACCATTCTGGTAGCGTTTCAGTCCCTTGTACTGGACATGGCAGGCAACTGTGGAACACAGTCACTGGCGGTCACCATTCGAGTCCTTTCGGACGAGGAACTGACAGGAAAGCAGAAGATGCAGCTGGTTGTCAAAGAAGGCAGAGTTGCTCTTTGCAATGGTCTGGTTCTTGGAATCATGGCAATTGTTTTCTGTGGACTGTACATTCATTTCGGGAAACAGATGTCATGGATGCCGTCAATTCAGATCTCGGCATGCATTGGAGCGGCACTGACTATTGCCATGTTTATCTCCGGCGTCAGCGGAACCGTGATTCCGATGTTCTTCCATAAGATCCATGTCGATCCGGCTGTTGCATCCGGTCCCCTGATTACGACAGTCAACGACCTGGTTGCGGTTGTCAGCTACTATGGCCTTGCTTGGCTTTTCCTTATCGGGCTGTTGCATTTACATGCCTGAAAAGAAGACAGAAGCGGTTATATAAAATCAGAACATTCAGGCTGCCCTACCTTAGACGGGCAGCCTGAATGTATGTAAAACCATACAAACTGCAGATTTCCGGCAATTTTGGCAATTTTTTCTGCAGGGAGGAGAGGCAGTTCTTGACAGCAAAATGATAAAATGCAATAATAGGTTCGCTTTGGCAGACATTCGGAAACAGCAGAAAGCAAAGGAAGAAGAGGCTGTTCTGAATGACATTGGAAACGCGTCAAATGGCTGCTGACATAGCGCAGCGGCCATCTGTGTGCACACATTAAGGAAGAATTCTGATTCGATGCACCTGTTGTCCAAGCCGGCTTCAAGAGAAGGAATTGCTTTGTGGAGCTGACGGAAAACAGTAAAATGCGTGCGATGTTCAACTGCCCGGGAGATCTGTGCTTTTGCAGCAAAGTCATAGACACATTTGTATGTTCTGTAAGGAGGATTCGATTGAATGAATAAACAGGTTGTTCTTGTCGTCATGGACGGCGTAGGTGAAACCCCGGAAATGCTCGGCAATATGGTTGCCAAGGCCACAACGCCGACATTGGATGAACTTAAGCAGATTGCGCCTTTCCGCACCATTCGTGCACATGGTACGGCTGTAGGAATGCCGTCGGACGATGATATGGGCAACAGTGAGGTTGGTCATAATGCACTGGGCTGCGGACAGGTCTATTCACAGGGAGCAAAGCTGGTCAATGAATCCATCGAGAGCGGAAAGATTTACGGGTCGGATGCCTGGAAGGAACTGACGGCAAATGTGAAGACGACCGGCGGTGCACTGCATTTTCTCGGACTTCTGTCGGATGGAAACGTGCATTCCAATATCCGGCATCTGATTGCCATGCTGAAAGAGGCAAAGGCAGAAGGCGTTCAGAAAGTACGTGTTCATATCCTTCTCGATGGCCGTGACGTGCCGGCTACCTCCGCTCTTCAGTATGTGGATCAGCTGGAAGACGTACTCAAAGAACTGAATTCCGATGGCTTTGACGGACGGATTGCCTCTGGCGGCGGACGCATGGTGATTACCATGGACCGTTATCAGGCAAACTGGCCGATGGTAAAGCTTGGATGGGATACCCATGTGCACGGAATCGGACGGCAGTTTGCCTCTGCGCATGAAGCCATTGAGACGCTCCGCAACGAAACCGGGGCGATTGATCAGGACCTTCCTGCCTTTGTCATTGCGGAGAATGGCCAGCCGGTTGGCAAAGTGCAGGACGGTGACAGCGTGATTCTCTTCAATTTCCGCGGTGACCGTGCCCTTGAGATTTCCATGGCCTTTGACGGGGATGAGTCCTTCGATAAATTTGATCGCGGTGTGATGCCGAAGGTCAAGTATGCCGGCATGCTTCAGTATGATGGAGACCTGTGCATTCCGAAGACGTATCTGGTGAATCCGCCGGAGATTCGCAATACGCTGACAGAGCTGCTGGTGAACGCCGGAATAAAGGAGTATGCCTGTTCGGAGACGCAGAAATATGGCCATGTAACCTACTTCTGGAATGGCAACCGGAGTGAGAAGTTCTCCGATGAACTGGAAGACTGGCAGGAAGTTGACTCGGATGTCCGCAGCTTCGATGAGGCGCCGTGGATGAAGGCGACCGAGATTACCGATCTGATGATCGATGCGATCCGTTCGCATAAGTATGGCTTCATTCGCTGCAATTATCCGAATGGTGACATGGTTGGTCATACCGGCAACTTGCTGGCCACGGAAATCGCGGTTGAATCTGTGGATCTCTGCCTGGCCCGTCTGCGCAAAGTATGCGACGAGGAGAATGCGATTCTGCTGATTACCGCAGACCATGGAAACTCGGATCAGATGCTCGAAAAGGATAAGAAGGGAAATGTCAAGGTTCGGACCGCGCACAGCCTGAATCCGGTTCCGTTCATTATCTATGACAAGGATGCACGGCATGAGATGAAGGACAATCCGGAGTTCGGACTTGCCAATGTCGCTGCAACTGTTGTTGAACTGCTCGGCCTTAAACCGCATGAAACCTGGGAAGAGTCCATGCTGAAATAAGCTTGCAAGAGCGAAAGCCGCTGTTTGCGAACTTTCCATGAACAGGGATGCCGTCTGAACGCGCTGTCGGGCGGCATCCTTTTTATAACTTTTATAATTTGAATTGACGTTTCGGAACAATCCCTTGACGGAAAAGGCGGAGAACTATTTAATAAAGGTTAACGTGTGTGAACAGAAAATCCCGAAACGCTGGAGGAGCAAATCAGATTTGGAAGGAACTGCGGTGATGGGCGGAAGACGGGGGACGTGTGATCTGTCTGTCAAACGAAGTTTTGCAGTCTGAGGATAAGAGATACTGCAGCGTTGCTTTTGTATAGTTTACCGGGTGTATCCGCTTACACAAATTGCGTGACCAAAACAAATCTGTGGTATGTGGTTTTTCCAATGATGATCGGCTATAATTATCAAAAATCATATGAAAGAGACTGTCAGTTAGCATGTCTGAGAATGCGAGTGAAAAGGTTGGAGATACTACACGGGTGATGGTTAACCGTGAACTCTCCTGGCTGAAGTTTAATACGAGAGTACTGGAAGAGGCAGAAGATCCAAGAGTACCGCTTTGTGAACGTCTGACGTTTTTGTCGATTTATCAGACCAATCTGGATGAATTTTTTATGGTGCGGGTTGGTTCTCTGGTGGATCAGGACAGGGCATCTCCGAAGAACAGAGACAACAAGACGAATATGACGGCAAAAGAACAGATTGAAGCTGTTCTTAAACAGGTTGCGGAAATTGGAAAGAGACAAAGTGCCTGCTACAATGAGCTGATGGGGCTCGTTGAGGGGCAGGGAATCCGTATCGTCGACTTCCGGAAGATCGGCCGTCAGGACAGTGAACGGCTTGAACGGGTATTCGATTCACAGATTGCCCCGCTGATTGCTCCGATTATTGTTGAACCGCGTCAGCCGTTTCCTTTCCTGAGGGGAAGGTACATTTATGCGGTTGTTGAACTTGAACGGAAAAACGGGCGCGGCCGTATCGGCATTGTTCCGTGCAATGCCGGGGTATTCCCGCGGCTGATTGAGGTGCCCGGCGATCAGAAACGGTATGTACTGGTAGAAGATCTGATTCTTCACTTTGTCTACAAAGTGTTCCCGGGATATTTTGTGAAAGCAAAATCACTTGCACGTGTGACAAGAAATGCAGACATTGATGCGGACGCCCTTTACGATGAGGACCATGACTATCGGGAATTCATGGCGGATCTGATGAAGCGCCGCAAGCGCCTGGCACCGGTTCGTCTTGAATTGTCCCGGCAGCTGAACAGCGTTTTGATCGACCGTCTCTGCAAGGAAATGAATGTCAAGAAGCGGTACGTATTCAAAACCGATCTGCCGATGGATCTCTCCTTTGTCTTCCAGATTCAGGATGAACTGCGTCTGAAGACTGAACTGTTTTATCCCCGGCGCGTGCCGCAGCGCTCTGCCATGTTTGATCCTGCCCAGCCGATTCTGCCCCAGATTCATCAGGGAGACAAGCTGCTTTCCTATCCGTTTGAGAGCATGAAGCCGTTCCTTGACATGCTGCATCAGGCGTCTGAGGATGATCAGGTTGCCTCGATCAAGATGACGCTGTATCGGGTAGCCAAGCTGTCCAAGGTTGTTGAGGCACTGTGTGATGCGGCTGAAAACGGCAAGGATGTTCTTGTGCTGGTCGAACTGAAGGCACGTTTTGATGAGGAAAACAACATTGAATGGTCGAGGCAGCTGGAGGAATCCGGATGTACGGTCATTTATGGGCTTGAAGGATATAAGGTACACAGCAAGCTTTGCCTGATTACCCGGATTGAGGACGGGAAAACGGTCTACTACACGCAGATCGGAACGGGCAATTACAATGAAAAGACGGCCAGACTGTATACGGATCTGTGCATGATGACCGCGGACCAGGCAATTGGTGAGGAAGCAAATGAAATCTTCAATAAATTGTCCATGGGTGAAACGGTCCAGAGCTCCAATAAACTGCTGATTGCACCGAATTGTCTCCAGAGCAGGCTGATTGACCTGATGGATAACGAGATTGCCCGTGCACAGGCCGGACTGGATGGCTATATCGGGTTTAAGGTGAATTCCCTGACCGATCGGACCCTCATCGAGAAAATGATTGAGGCAAGTCAGGCAGGCGTAAAAATTGATCTTGTGATTCGCGGAATCTGCTGTCTGGTTCCCGGGGTTCCCGGCTATACGGAAAACATCCGGGTAATCAGTATTGTGGGACGTCTTCTTGAACATTCCAGAATCTATATTTTCGGAAAAGGGGAGCGGATGCAACTGTATATTGCCTCTGCGGACCTGATGACCAGGAATACACTCAAGCGGGTTGAGGTTGGTACACCCATTGAGGATCCTGTATTGCGTGCACGTCTCCATGAAATGTTTGAAACGATGCTTGCAGACAATGTTCAGGCGAGAGTCATGCAGCCGGACGGCTCGTATCTGAGGCTGCGGCCCGGTGATCTGCCGGCGGTATCCTCACAGGAACTGTTCTATCAGCAGGCCTATGACCGTGCAGCGGAGCGTACGGTTCAGAAGATGCAGGCAGCGGCCTCGGATAAAACCGAGGAAGGCGACACGGTGGGCTGAAAAACAGTTCATGCTGATTCTGTATAGATCATCAATACCTTGTATTAGAGACAGAATCGAAAAACAGAATGATAAAAAAGTCCCTGATAGAGCGGTGCTCTGTCGTAAGTTCCTAAACAAATGACGTGCAAGATTATCGACGACATATTGAAAAAGATTAAGAGCATTCCAAAACCGAATGCTCTTTTTGTATATTAAGTTGGCGACAGAAAGAAATTGCGGTAAAATTCGGTAAAGGGAGGAAT
>JAGBND010000058.1 GCA_017634575.1 Bacillota bacterium | reverse complement strand
TTTGGGGACGGTTCTCAAAGTGTACATCATGTGATGTACACTTTGAGAACCGTCCCCAAAATAGTCCCCAAAATATATAGTTATAAAAGTGGGCGGATAACCTGAAGCGCCTGAGCGGCGTCTTTTTCAAAGTCACCCATGCGGCATTCGATGCTGATCCGGCCGGTATATCCGGCCTTTTTTAATGCATCAATGAATTCCTGGTAGAGAGGAAGCTCTTCTTCCCTGGGAGCCGTGCGGTCTTCCGCGCAGATATGGATGTGCTTAAAGTCCTTGATGACCTCGATCCGGGAAACCGGCTCTTTGTTGGACCACACATGGTAGGAATCCGCCAGCAGGCCAACGCAGGGATGGTCCGCAGCGGCAGCGAGCGCAGCACCCTCGGAAAGCGTGTTAATAATGTTGGTTTCGCCATACCGAAGGGGCTCGATGGCCACTTCCAGACCATATGTCTTTGCCGCATCCCCGATCATTCTGGCGACATGCATCAGCCGCCTGAAAGCTTCCCTGTAGGTGATGCCTTCGGGCACCTTGCGGGCGCCGCCGCTGCCAAATACCACCAGCTTTCCCCCGATCCGGCGGATTCTGGAGAACGCCTCGTCAAGATAATTTTGTATAGGCTCGTCCTCGCCTGTAATCAGCTGAAAATCACCCGGGAACAAGACATTAAAGCTCTCCAGGGGAATCGGGCTGTTTTCCAGAGCCTTCATCTGTTCTTCCGTCATGCCGTGAACCGCTGTAACAGCCAGTTCTGCATAGTCAAAGCCAAGTCTGGCGGCAGTTTCAAGATTGTCGATATTGGTGCAGATTCCGATTTTCATATTCTCCTCCTCGGGTTATTATTCATACCGGAGACGGGCCGCCGCCCTTTGCGGCACATCTCGCAGCGAGGCACAAAGATGCGAGCTCTTATAGATGTCAAGCCTCGCTTGACTCGCTTTCCATTCTTTCGTATCCCTCGCCGCGGTCATCCTCGGCCTGTTTCCAAAAAGACGCATATTCCTTCATGGTAAGCGCGCCGCCGCTGATCATCATGACGTAGTTTTCCTTTTCCCATTCGAACCGGACATCGGTCAGCTGATAGTCGTTCCTCTGATAAAAATGGATTCTCCGTTCCCTTTCAGCTCTCTCCGGGCTGCCCGGAGCTTGTGTCAGCGGATCCTCCAGATCTGCCATGATGCGGCCTGTTCCATAGTATTCACGCATAGCCTCCAGAGCAACGGCTCCATAGCCCCGTCCCCGCAGCTTTTCTTCAATAGCAAAATACAGGATCTGAGAAAGATCACCATAGGTCATCAGCGCGGCAAAGCCGCAAAATGCTTCCTCGTGAAAGAATCCAAGAATATCCAGCGTACCGGTCTGATCGTTCAGGTAGATATTAAAATCAACCCGCTCGATCAGGGGAAAGGAAGCGCGGTACAGCCGCAACAACTCAGGAAGAACAGGACTGCTGCGGTCAATGGATCTGATTGTCAGCTGCATATATGTCCTCGCTAAAAGGTTCTATGTGTACTGTATCTTATCACAAGAAAACTTTCTGCGCAATCTGATTTGATCCCTGCTGCCATACCAAAAGGACGGATCCCTAAGAATCAGATATCTGCTGATACAGGCAAAGAATCCGTGCCGCCCTACGCCATGGTAAGGAGTCTTTCTTTTTCCTTCTTTGCTGCCGTGACGGCTGAGTCTGTTTTCTCTGTCAGTCCCCACTCGTTTTCCAGCAGATCGATGATCCTGTCGTTTGTTTTTGCAGCGTTGGCATAGTCTCCCATAATCTCATAGATATCCGCGATGGCCATGAGGGCGTCCATAAATCGGGGACGACTGGCGTCTGCGGCAAAGGCTTTTTCATAGATATCAATGGCTTTTTTATAGTCAGCCTTGGCGGCGTAGTATTGCGCAGCTTCAAAGAGAACCGCTGCATTGTCCGGCTGCTCTGCCATCAGTTTCTCCATAATCTGATCGGCGGCAGGCTCGTCAAAACGGGCAAGCGCGATGTGGGCACGATAGACCCGCTTCATGACAGGATTTGCCTTTTCCAGCACACAGAAACGGTCCAGCCAATGCGCTGCTTCATCGGCTCTGTGATCAGCAATCAGATTGTCCAGCAGGTACATATAAGGTAATGCGTCTTCGGGATGGGCCTGCGCCAGTTCCCGGTAGAAACTGACTGCCTTGGAGTGGTTTGCCAGATTCCAGTCCCAGATGGCATGGTTTTCTGTTTTGCCGAGGATCCACTGGCTGCCCTTCTCATTCGGTGCGAGACAGATGGCTTCCTTCGCGTAACGGGTTGCTTTCCGGGCTGCCGCATTCATACGGTGCCAGTAGAGATACGCGATCAGCTCCGTTGCCCGCTTTTGATTCATTTCGTCATTCAGTTCAGCCTTCAGAAAGTCTTCATATTCCCGGAAAATATCTTCCGGCAGTTCCTCCTCCGCATCCATCCGGTTTTCAATGCGGTTCAGCCGCTGCTCCGTCGTCAGGTCAAAGAGATCGTCAATGGATACGCCGAAGATCTCGGCCAAAAGAGGAAGAGCTGTAATGTCCGGCATGGCAACCGCGTTTTCCCATTTGGACACGGATTGGGCCCCGATTCCCAGTTTCTCTGCCAGCTGCTCCTGCGTTAGTCCCGCCTTAAAGCGTAGCTGTTTGATTTTCTTTCCCAGTTCCATCATTATTTCCTCCTCAAAACGTGTTGTTTTTCTTTTCGTAGCTTCATGATACCTCATCGATCCTGAAAGTACAATAACGCAGGAAGCTCGTTCTCTCGCCTGTTAGGGGAGTTTTCGCGCAGGAGAGGAACACAGGGGACGGTTCTGTGTGTATTCGCTTTGCGAAGCGAGCGAACACACAGAACCGTCCCCTGTGTTCCTAATTCTTTTTTGTGTCTCTGAACTGCTTCGGGGTTGTCCCGTTATACTTCCGAAATATCTGAGTAAAATAGCTCTGGGAAGGATAATTCAGATAAGCGGTTATCTCAGCCAGCGAATAGTCCGTATGCTGCAGCAGATATTTGCCTTCTCTGAGTTTCTCCCGATGAATGTACTCCGTGATGCCCAAGCCAGTTTCAGCACGGAATCGCAGGGAAAGGCTCCGGCCGCACAGACCGCAGGCTTTAGACAGGTCTTCCAGCCCAAAGCTTTCATGCAAATGAACGGAGATATAAGCGATGGCTTTTTCAATCAACGGTGAAACACCACTCGGCCCTTTTGTTTCCCTCACTTTTTCGCAATAATCCATCAGCATGGTGAAGGTCAGATTTTCTACCAGATGAATCTCAGTCATCAGATCAGCCCGCTGACAGTACAAATCGCTCAGGCTGAAGGCTGTCTCCGGCTCCATTCCACCCCGGATGGCCGCACGGCTGGCCAGCGTTGCCAAAGAGATGAAAGCATATTTGATCTGCCTGAGATCGCTTTGTGACATGCGGCCGACATGGCCATGATAGGGACTAAAGAGGCTTCGCTCCAGCAAGCCCCTGTCGCCTGCTTCTATGGCAGCGCAGATGGCTTCTTCAAAGCTGGTGGCAACATGTTCCTGAGGTTCCTCCCGCTGATAAAACATGGTTTTCTCCAATTCTTCGCCGCCAAGCTTTACTGAAACGGTATCCACAAACACAATGGCTCCCGGCGTAATCTCCTTCCCCGCAAGTTCGGATGCAAGGCACATAAGATCCTTCAGTTTTTCCAGTGGCACCAACGGCAGTTTCTGTATCCAGTCGATGTACTCTTTCAGGTGAACCGGATGGATGGCAGTACTAACCATTCTGACGATTTCCTCCCTGGAGTGACGATAAGGGCTGACCAGTCCGAAGAAGAGAAAGAGTTCAGCGGAAAACTGCATAATTCCCAGCAGAAACCCCGGTTCGATAAAACGGATTACCGGACGGTTTATTTCACCTCCAAAGATATAAAAATCATGGATCATAGATCGGTTTGCGTCGGCATCGACACGAAAATCAATTGCCGAAGGCCAGACTCTCACCACTTGACCTTCCCTGTTCACCAATGAAACCGGAATACCTGTCACATGATTCAGCCGTTCCACGACATCGAAGATTTTTTGCATGTTCACCTCCGGATAATCTCCAGTTTCTGCCTGTCTGAAAAGTGATAGAAAAGATATTTCTCTTGTAGATTATCATATTTTCGATATAATAATCAATATTTTTATATAATCAATCTCCCTGTTTTGCTATAGTTATATCAAAAGATCGGAACAACCTGAAAAAAAGGAGTCATTAACTATGGCAAAGAAACCTCTTGGTCTGGATTCCATGGGTATCCAGAAAACCATGCGCTTTGGGGACTATCTGGCAGATGCCGGTGGTCAGTTCGCATTGAACGGAATCAGCGGACTTGTTGGCGCAATCACTTATTTCTACACGGATAAAGTTGGCGTAGCTGCGCTGACCGCTGCCAACGTCCTACTGATTTCCAAGATTTTTGATGCTTTCACCGACCTGATCATGGGCAAGATCATGGACAACGGGAAAAGCCCGAAGGGTAAATGCCGTCCCTGGTTCCTGCGGATGGCGCTGCCTACGCTGATTGCCATCGTAGCGCTCTTTACCGTTCCCAAAGGGATGAGCAACGCCGGACAGTTCATTTATCTGCTCCTCACCAATCTGTTTGCCAGCGCTATTGTATATACCGCTATTTCCATTCCTTATGGCTCCCTCATGGTTATGCGCACCAAGAGCATCGAAGAGCGCAGCAAAATGGGTATTTTCCGGGCGGCTCTCGGTTATATTATCGGTATGATTATCGCCATCCTGCTGGTACCCATTACTAACCTGCTCGGTCCCGGCGGTATCGCGGATCAGGCTGCTTACATCAAATTTGCCGCTGTTGTCGGTGTCATTGCCGCCCTGCTGCTGGTCATCCTGTACCGCAAGAGTGAAGAGAGGGCTGCTGCCGAAGAAAAGCCGGATGACGGCCTTCCTTTCTTCCAGTGTATTGGTATGCTGTTTAAAAACAAATACTGGGTCCTGCTTCTCATCATCAATCTGTTCTCCAGTATTATCTACGCCCTGACCAGTGCGTCCGGTACTTACTATGCCAAATGGATTCTGGGTAATGACAACCTGATCGGCATCATGGGCGCCGTCGGACTGATTCCTACTTTCCTGGGCTTTGCTGTTGTCGGCCCGATGACGAAAAAGTTCGGTATCCGCAAAACACTGCTGATCAGCTTTGCGATCGGTATCGCAGGCGCCGCCGTGCGTGTTTTCTTCCCGTCCAGCTTTATACTGACTCTGACCGCCGGCCTACTTCCCAGCTTTGCCACCATCCCCATGATGTGTCTGAGTGGAACCATGAGCAGTATGGCTACCGATTACAACGACTACCTGTACAGCAATAAGATCTTGGGAATGTCTGCTTCCGCAGCCGGATTCGGAACCAAGATCGCCAGTGGTCTCGGCGGTTCTTTAATCGGATGGATTCTGGCAGCCGTTCACTATGATAAGGATGCTGCCGTTGCCTCCACCGCTGTCCGCTACGGTATTTACGGCTTCTCCATCTATCTGCCCCTGATCCTCCTGATCGTGATGTTTTTTCTGACTTCCCGTTTTGATCTGGAAAGCAAATATGCAGATATTATGAAGGAAGTCCATGAGCGCAAGGCGTTAAAAGCCGAAAAATAAGAAGCAATCAAATATATCCCCGCTGACCGTTCCGGATCAGCGGTTTTTTTAAAGGAGAATCCTATGCTGAAACTTTATGATCTGACGATTGAATACAGACAGAATCCTCTTGGCCTGGATGAGGTACAGCCCCGGTTCAGCTGGAAGCTGGAAAGTGATGTGCCAGATACCGTGCAAAGTGCTTATCAACTCAAAGTCTGGAACGGAAAGCTCATGTGGGACACCGGTCGCGTGGAAAGCGGGCAAAGCATCCTGATCGACTATATGGGTATGGTATTTAAGCCCCGCTCTTCTTATCGATGGGAAGTCACGGTCTGGGACAACCACGGACAGTCCGCCTTCCAAGAAGCCTTCTTTGAAACCGGCCTGCTGAATGGCGCTGCTTTTCAGGACAATGCCTGCTGGATTACCCATTCTCTTTCAAAGGAAGACACTGCTTCTCCCATTTTCAGGAAAGCGTTCAGCGTTTCCCGGCCGATCGCCAAAGCCAGGCTTTACGCCACCTGTCTGGGTCTATATGAAGCTGAGGTGAATGGGCAGAAGGTGGATGACACTTATTTCGCTCCGGGCTGGACAAGCTATCAAAAGCGGCTTCAATACCAGACTTATTCTATTGAAAACATCAAAGAAGGGGAAAATGAACTTACCATTACCCTGGGGAAAGGCTGGTACTCAAGCCCACTTGGCTTTACCCCGATCCCGAACCATTACGGCGATACTACTGCGCTGCTGGCCATGCTGATTCTGACCTATCCGGATGGCTCGGAGGAGATCATCGGTACGAACGAAAGCTGGGATGTTTTAACCGGGCCGATTCGTTTTTCCGAGCTATACGATGGCGAGACGCAGGATTTTACCGTACCGGAAAAGCAGCTCGGAAAAGCACGTTCCTTCGAATATGGGTTTTCTACGCTGCTGGCCCAGGAAAATGAACCGGTACGCTGTCTGAAAAAACTGCCCTGCCTGAAGTCTTTTACGGCTCCGAACGGGGAGCGTCTGTTTGATTTCGGGCAGAATCTGACCGGATGGATTGAGGTACGTGTCCATGGATATTCCGGACAGAAGCTGGTGCTTCGGCATGCGGAAAATCTGGATGAAAACGGTAATTTCTATACAGAAAATCTAGGATTTGCCAAGGCTGCAGATTCCTATATCTTGAACGGCACAGAGCAGATTCTGAGGCCTCATTTTACCTTTCACGGCTTCCGGTATGTGGCTTTGGAGGGATTGGAGGAAGGGCAGGAAATCGAGCTGACGGCCTGCCATCTTTCCAGCGATCTGAAGGAAGCCGGGTCCTTTGAGTGCTCAAATGAGCTGGTTAACCGGCTTTATCAGAACATTGTCTGGTCTCAGCGGGACAACTATCTGGACGTACCTACCGATTGTCCGCAGCGCAGTGAGCGGCTGGGCTGGACGGGCGATGCGACAGCCTTTACCCCTACCGCTGTCTTTCATCAGAATATCATGCCATTTATGCGAAAATGGCTGCGGGATCTGGCGGCGGATCAGAATCCGGCTACCGGCATGCCGCAGGTGGTTCCGGATGTGCTCAGTGACGGTGCCACTGGCGGCCAGAACGGCGCCGCCTATTGGGGTGATGCCGCGACCGTGGTTCCCTGGACCTTGTACGAGACCTATGCGGACAAACGAGTGCTCTCGGAGCAGTATGAAAGCATGAAGATCTGGACCGATTTCATTCGTTCGAAATGCGGAGCGAATGGTCTATGGCAGACCGGCTTCCAGTATGGCGACTGGCTGGGACTGGATGCGGAGATGAATGGGCTGGGCGATGAACGCAAAGGAGCGACGGATGACTATTTTACCGCCAACGCTATCTATCTCTGGACGCTAGAGATAATGATCAAAACCGCGGCGCTTCTTGGCTGCGAAGAGGATGAGCTGCTTTACAGAAGCGTTCGCGAAAAGGTATTGTCTGCGTTCAGAGATGAATATGTGACCAAAACCGGGCGCCTGGTCTGCGAAACCCAGACCGCCCTGGTTCTGGCGCTTCATTTCGGACTGGTGGAAGAGAAGGACCGTGCCGGCCTGGCGGATCGTCTGGAGCAGAACATTGCGGCCCATAAAACCCACCTGACCACCGGTTTCATCGGTACGCCATATCTTTGTCTGGCCCTCAGCGACAACGGCAAACATGATGTCGCCGGCAAGCTTCTGCTGCAGGAGGAAGCGCCAGGATGGCTCTTTGAAGTGAAAATGGGGGCTACGACAATCTGGGAGCGGTGGAACTCGATCCTGCCGGATGGGAGTTTTAATCCGGCTGGAATGAACAGTCTCAATCACTATGCCTATGGTTCCATCGGTTCATTTCTGTACACCCGTCTGTGCGGGTTGCAGCTTCTGGAGCCGGGTTATAAAAAATTCAGAGTCGCGCCGCGGTTCATCAAAGGCATAACCTGGGCAGATCTTAGTTACGAGAGTGTCTATGGCACTATACGAATCGCCTGGCGCTGTGAGAAGGGAATGATCCAGGTAGACATCACCGTTCCTGTCGGAACAACCGCAGAAGTGATCTTACCGGAAAAAGATGAGGTTCTGATGCTTGGAAGCGGCAGCTATCACTATGAATATCCTACCGAAACTCGGCTGGAGATGGACAAATATACCCTGGAGACTGTTTTAAAAGTCGTTCTGGAGCATCCGGCCGCCCAGCCGCTGCTTCGCCAGTATATGCCAGAGCTTCTGGATAATCCGATGATTCAATATGTCGCCGGAGAGCCTTTGTCTGCCATGCTCAGCTATGCGCCAGAAGCCAAACCCTTATATGAAATGCTTCTGAAAGCCATGAATGAAGCAGAATAATAAAACCCAGTGACCCAGGGAACACAGAGGAATGATCTGTATTCCCTGGGTTTTGCCGTTGACCGGGATATTGGCCTATGCTATGATAAGTACATTCTTTCGAGCGAGGTGTAGATGCATGAATATAGAAGGCAATAAGCTGGCTTTTCGTGAGTGGACGGATCGCCTCAGCGCATTCCAGCTGGGACTGACCATGATCGGGTTGGATCAGGACACGGCGCCGAAGGCCGGGGCAGCCTACCGGACGGAGAAGCGGGCACTGCTGAGTGCTGAATACAGAAAACTCCTGCAGGATGAGAAGATGTTCGATATCCTGCAGGAGCTGGAGGAAACCGGCACCGGGGATGAGGCCATGGATGCCGAAGTCGGACTTTATCTGAAACGGCTGAGGCGGGAGCGCTCGGTTCCCATTGCCGCTTATGTTGCCTTTGAAAAAGCGAAAGGCACCTCTTCCCGTATCTGGCATGAGGCCAGGGCTCAGGAGAATTATCAGATTCTGGTACCGGCGCTGCAGAATCTGATCGATGCCTGGCGGGAGGTGGTTTCTTACTGGGACTCTCCCCTGCCGCTTTACGACCGGATGTTGGATCAGCATCAGCCGGGCTGGACCAGCTGTCAGTATGACGCGTTTTTTGGTGCGGTGCGCGTCCGGCTGATCCCGCTGCTGCAAAAGATTCAGGAAGCGCCTTCGCCGGAAGAGGATTTTCTGCACCAGTTTTATCCGGCAGAGAAACAGCGGTTGGTGATGCCGAAGGTCTGCGATCTCCTGGGCTACACCTCCGACTGGGGCCAGCTTTCCGAGTCGGCTCATCCTCTGACCACCTGCGTCTGCCAGGGAGACGTGCGTTTCTCCACCAAATACCGGGAGAATGATGTGTCACAAGCGATTCTTTCCACCGCCCACGAATCCGGCCATGCCTGGTTCGGTCATCAGGTGGATCCGGCCTATGACGGGTCTATCATCGCCCATTCCATCAGTGCCGGCCTGCATGAGTCTCAGTCCCGGCTTGTGGAGAACCATATCGGACGTTCCTTCGCGTTTTGGGAAATCGTGCTGCCATGGCTGAAGGAAATCTTTCCGGATCAGCTGAACGCTGTCAGCACAGAACAGTTTTACCGGGCCGTGAATACAGTGCACCCGTCCCTGGTGCGCACCGAAGCTGATGAAGTTACCTATCCGCTGCATATCATGATCCGGTATGATATCGAAAAGCAGTTTCTGGGTGGTGATCTGAAGGCGACAGATCTGGAAGAAGTATGGAACGAACAGTATAAATCGGTGCTGGGACTGACGCCCGAGTGGCCGACCCAGGGTATTTTGCAGGATCTGCACTGGCCTTACGCTTATTTCGGCTACTTCCCCACTTATGCCCTAGGCAGCGCTTTTGCCGCTCAGTTCTTCACCGCTCTCTCCCGGGAGCTGGATGTACCCGCTCTTTTGAAGGCAAACCAGTTTCCGCAGATCATGACCTGGCTCGGCGAGCATGTTCACCGATACGGGGGGCTGTATCTGGCGGAGGAAGTGCTGCAAAAAGCCACCGGCGAAGCCTTCAATCCGGAGTACTATCTATCGTATCTGGAACGCAAGTATTTGCGTTGAGGCGAGGGGAAGTCTCTCTTTACATGACGGCTCTGATGAAGCCGACAGGAACACAGGGGACGGTTCTGTGTG
>JAGBND010000057.1 GCA_017634575.1 Bacillota bacterium | reverse complement strand
GTCTCATTCCGCGGAATGAGACAATCGCCTCCGACCCCTTTGTCTCCCGGCTGTCTTAGATATACTTGTCTTTCGCAGACATTTTGTTTACCAACAGGTAAGAAATGACGAAGAGAACGGCAATAAACGCGATGAAGAACCAGGTCGAGGAATCCATGCTGGCGATGTAATCGTAAGCGCCGTGCAGCAGCGCCGGCACAACGACGCACAGCACGCGGAAAGCCTTGGAGATATCATCCTGCCCGCGGAGCTCGACTTTTTTGGCGATGCCGTAGAGGGTTCCCATGAAAACGCCGAAGCAGGCGTGGCCGGGAATGGCGGTGAGGGCGCGGATGATGGCCGTGGAGAAGCCGTAGGTCATAACATAGCTGATGTTCTCCCAGAGGGCGAAGCCCAGGGAGACAAACACCGCATAGACCACGCCGTCATATTGGCAGTTAAATTCCAGGGACCGCCAGGTGCGGCGTTTGAGCATAAAGAATTTGGCGCCTTCCTCGGAGAAAGCCACGATCCCGAAATAAAGCAGCACGTTATAAAGAGGACTCGTATCCGGAACCAGCAAATCCAGCAGCAGACTCAGCACCTTCTCAGCCACCAGCGCAATGAGGGAGGAGAGAATGCCTGCAATCACCAGGTTCCACAGCATGGAATGGGACTCCCTTTCCAGATGATCCGAGCGGTAGACCTTGATCATCAGAAAGACGGCCGGAATAACCGCTGCCGCCACTAAAAGCGTCCGATAGGAAAACAAAGCGGGTAAGAAAAAATAGAACATAAGGCGATTCCTTTCGTAAAGATAATCGTTCAAAAAAAGAGATACCTCGTCAGTATCTCTTTTTTATGGAGAAGAATTCAAATCAGAACTCCAGATTGTTTACGGTACGGGGGAAAGGAACCACATCGCGGATATTGCCCATGCCGGTGACGTACATAATCAGTCTTTCGAAACCAAGGCCGAAACCGCCGTGCCGGACCGAACCATAGCGGCGAAGATCCAGATACCACCAGTAATCCTCTTCCTTCATGCCAAGCTCGCGGATGCGGGCAAGAAGAACGTCCAGACGCTCCTCTCTCTGAGAACCGCCGCAAAGCTCGCCAACGCCGGGAACCAGCAGATCGGCAGCCGCCACGGTCTTGCCATCATCATTAAGACGCATATAGAAAGCCTTGATATCTTTGGGATAATCGGTGACAAAAACAGGAGAACCCTCGAAAGCCACCTCTGTCAGATAACGCTCGTGCTCAGTCTGCAGATCGATGCCCCATTCCGGCGCATAATCAAATTTCTGACCGCTCTTTTGCAGGATTTCAACGGCTTTGGTATAGGGGCAGCGGACGAAATCCTTTTCCACGATGTTCTGCAGACGGGAAAGCAGACCCTTGTCTACGAAGCTGTTGAAGAAGTTCAGCTCTTCTTTGGCATTTTCCAGCAGATAACGGATGACATATTTCAGCATGTCCTCCTCCAGCTGGCATACATCAGCCAGATCCGCAAAGCAGATTTCCGGCTCCATCATCCAGAACTCAGCAGCGTGACGGGGAGTATTGCTGTTTTCGGCGCGGAAGGTCGGGCCAAAGGTGTAGATATTGCGAAAAGCTGTTGCAAAGGTCTCGCCGTTCAGTTGGCCGCTGACCGTAAGAGAGGCCATTTTGCCGAAGAAATCCTCGGAAAAATCAGCCTTTCCGTCCGGAGTGGTTTTGGCCTGAGTCGGATCCAGGGTGGTCACGCGGAACATCTCGCCGGCGCCTTCTGCATCGGAGCCCGTGATAATCGGCGTGTTGACATAGACAAAGCCGCGCTCTTGGAAGAACTTATGAATGGCAAAGGCGGCCAGGGAACGAACCCGGAAAACGGCCTGGAAGGTATTGGAACGGGGTCTTAAGTGAGCGATGGTGCGCAGATATTCCATGGTATGGCGCTTTTTCTGCAGCGGATAATCCGGGGTGGAAAGGCCTTCCACTTCGATCTTGCTGGCGTGCAGCTCAAAGGGCTGTCTGGCACCGGGCGTCATGACCAGCTCTCCGCTGGCGATCAGGGAAGAGCCTACCGGAATGTGGCTCACTTCATCAAAATTGGAAATTTTATCGCTTTCATACACGATCTGCAGGGGAGAGAAGCAGGTGCCGTCGGCCAGAACAATAAAGCCGATGGACTTGGAATCGCGGATGCTTCTTACCCAGCCGCCGACGCTGATGGTTTTACCTTCGAAATCGGCAGGAGAGGCAAACAGATCTCTGACAAGACATAAGTCCATGGGTCGATCCTCCTGAATATCCAGAATAAAATTAGTTGTGCTGATCGGAATTGTGCAGCATGACGTCGTGATAGCCGCCTTCTACGATACTGGTTGAAGAAACCAGGGTGATCTTGGCTTTTTCCTGAAGCTCTTCGATGGTCAGGGCGCCGCAGTTGCACATGGTATGCTTCACCTTGGACAGGGACAGATTCACATTGTCCTTCAGGCTGCCGGCATAGGGCACATAAGAGTCAACGCCTTCCTCGAAGGCCATCTTCTTGTCGCCGCCCAGGTCGTAGCGCTGCCAGTTCCGGGCACGGTTGGAGCCTTCGCCCCAATACTCCTTCACATAGGAACCATTCACCATCAGACGGGGCGTGGGAGATTCGTCGAAGCGGGCAAAATAGCGGCCCAGCATGACAAAGTCGGCGCCCATGGCCAGCGCCAGGGTAATGTGATAATCGTAAACGATGCCGCCGTCGGAGCAGATGGGCACGTAAATGCCGGTCTCTTTAAAGTATTCATCTCTGGCCGCCGCGACTTCAATGACAGCGCTGGCCTGACCGCGGCCAATGCCTTTTTGCTCACGGGTGATGCAGATGGAGCCGCCGCCGATGCCAATCTTGATGAAGTCGGCGCCTGCCTTGGCCAGGAACATAAATCCTTCCCGGTCAACGACATTGCCTGCGCCTACTTTGACGCTGTCGCCGTATTTTTCACGGATAAACTTGATGGTTTCAGCCTGCCAGGCACTGAAGCCTTCGGAAGAGTCGATGCAAAGCACGTCTGCGCCGGCCTCACCAGGGCAGGAACGCGTTTTTCATAGTCGCGGGTGTTGATGCCGGCGCCAACCATATAACGCTTATGGGTATCCAGCATCTCCAGCGGATTTTCCTTGTGGGAATCGTAGTCCTTGCGGAATACGAAGTATTTCAGACGCTGCTGGGAATCAATAATAGGAAGGGAATTGAGCTTGTGCTCCCAGATAATATCGTTGGCGGTTTTCAGCGTGGTG
The DNA here is from genome assembly GCA_017634575.1 of Bacillota bacterium. GTDB lineage: Bacteria > Bacillota > Clostridia > Lachnospirales > Bianqueaceae > RUG760. Next base: position 4,756 of record JAGBND010000057.1, on the reverse strand, counting down.
TCCTCGCCGGCTACCACCAGCTTGTCAAAGGGAGTCATAAACTCGGAAACCTTTGTGGAAGGATCCATACGGCTGACGCGGTAGTCGCGGCTGGAAACGATGCCGATCAGCTTGCCGGAAGCGGTGCCGTCTTCTGTGACGGCCATGGTGCTGTGACCGGTTTGGGCTTTCAGATTCAGCACATCCTGAAGGGTATTGTCGGGAGAAAGGTTGGAATCGCTCTGGACGAAACCGGCCTTGTAGTTTTTCACGCGGGCAACCATAGCCGCTTCATCTTCCACGGACTGGGAGCCATAGATAAAAGACATGCCGCCTTCGGTAGCCAGCGCAATGGCCATCCGCTCTCCGGAAACAGACTGCATAATCGCAGATACCATGGGAATATTCAAACTGATGGGGCATTCCTCCTGGCCTTTTTTATATTTAACAAGAGGTGTTTTAAGAGAAACATTAGCCGGAACACAATCAGGGCCGGTGTATCCGGGGACCAGAAGGTATTCGCTGAAGGTGCGGGAAGGTTCAGGGTAATAATAGGCCATGGGTTACTCCTTTGATTTCTATATTTCAAAGTATTATAGCAGAGGGGAAGAAGCCGGTCAACGGAATTTATCGGAGAAAGAACACGTGGGAAGTCAGGCTTTTGTAGTCATTTTGACAGGAATGGAATATTCTTGCGATGAAAAATGGGACAGTCCAAGGGCGGATTTTTATTTATCCGCTTGGAGTGTCCCATTTTTATATTCTCTCAAGCCGCATAAATAAAGGCTTTCTGAAAAAAATTCCGGGGAGCGGCTTTTCTTAATTTACACAAATAGCTTTTCCGGAAAGGCTTTGGCATAATCAGACTAACCCGAGATTCACCTGCATCCGTATGAGGGCGGAAAAGGCAGGGCAAGGGCCAAAATCTTACTATTATTGGCCGATCGCGGACACAGGTCTTTGCTGATTTTCAAAACATGGTATGGATGCTTTATCAATACGAAAGATCCAGGCCCTTAGACAAACCAAGCCCGGGATTGGTCATCCCTCAGAAAATCAGCTGTCCCGGGAGCTTTTTTGTAATTTGCAGCTCTGCCTCCCAATGGGGGCCTGAGCTGTTACCTTCAATAAATGATATAGGGAGCTTGCCCATGCAGACAAAAATCCTGTTATTTATCGATACCAGAGACAGGCTTTATACCAAAAGGCTGGCTGATTATCTTACAAAATATTTCTCCGACTCGATGAATGTTATCACCAACATGACAGAACTAACCGCCAAAGAGGGAGAAAATATCGTTTTGCTGAGCGATTATCGGGATCCGGCCATGGAGTCCTGGCCGGAGCTTAGCATCAAGCTCTCCAAAGAAAACGGCATCGATCCTTATCAGTCCGCCCGGGATATCGGAAATCAGATTCTCGAAGCCTGGAGGGAGCATCTGGCAGGGAAGGAAGCGCCGTTTAGAACGGAAAACGAAACCGTGAGGCTGGAGAAGAAAACCGGCCGCGGACTGATCAGTGTGTTTGGAACCGGCGGAGGCATTGGAAAAACCACCTTTTCCCTGGCGCTGGCACTTGCGCTGGGAGAGTTTTTGAAGGAAGAGGAAAGGGTTTTGCTCTTTAGTCTGACGGGTTTTCCCGCCCAGGTGACGGCCGATTTTGGACGGCAGGACGCGCTGTTCGGATCCTATCCCAAAGACAGGGAGAAAGAAGGACAGCGAGGGCTGGGCAGGCTTCTTTTTTCATTGGCGGAAGAGAGCCCCGGCAAAACCAAAGAACGGATCCAAAGCACCATAAAACCTTTAGGAAGAGCCTGGGAAAAACTTGACTATCTGGATTCACCGGCTATTACAGACGATCTGTGGGAGCTGGATCAGGCTGATTTATCCAGACTCCTGAAGTACTTGAAGGAAGTCTATCCCTATGTCCTGATGGATCTGGGAACCATGCCCATTAAGCCGGTCCGGCAGATTTTGAGAGAAAGCGACAGCCGACTTTACGTGTTGGAAGCCACGGCTGAGGGACGGAGCGCGTTTGAAAAGCTCTGTCCCGTGACAGAAAGCAATGACCGCCTGGTCCTGATCCAGTCCCTTCGGCTGGAAGGAAAAGCCAAAATGGCCCAGGACAAATTTGAAACGCTGCGTCCCGGAGAATTCTATCTTCCAAGGCAGGCGCAGCTCTACGCGAAGGAAGGAGGCGTCTTTCGAATGAAACGTTCCGGCCCCTATTTTGACCATGTCCGTGAGATCGCCGGATCCATGAGATGAGGGATCCATCTCTTGAATTGAAGCTATACGAAAAGCTGCTTTCGCTGATCCGCAGAAGGGCGCTGGATGCCCAGATCTTTACCGATAATGGTATCAGGGAACTGATTTTTAACACCATTGCATCCAAAATTGAGGTAAGCGCGCTGCTTGGCGGCATAAAGCAGGAGACAGGCGAAGAACTTGGCCCCTGGGCGGATATCCGGTTTCTGCCCCTTTCGGAAAGAAGGCGGATGGCCCACCGTCTGTTTAATTCGATCCGCCGGATGGACATTCTGCAGCCTCTTTTGGAGGATGATGCCATCACGGATATTATGGTGAACGGCCCGGATCAGATTTTTTATACCCGGGGCGGGGAAATGCAGAAAAGCCCGGAACGGTTTGAAAGCTGCTCAAGGCTTGAGGATCTGATTCAGCAGATTGTCGGATCGGTAGGAAGATCCGTCAATGAAGCTTCCCCCATCGCGGATGCCAGGCTTAGCACAGGCGAGAGGGTAAATGTGGTGCTTCCTCCAGTCTCTCTGAACGGGCCCCTTTTGTCTATTCGTAAATTTCAGAGACAACCCCTGACGATGGAGAATCTGATCGAGGGCGGGACGCTGAGCCGCCGAATGGCGGAATTTCTGATTGATCTGATTAAAAATCGAAAAAACCTTTTCATCTGCGGCGCGACCTCCAGCGGCAAAACAACGCTTCTGAATGTGCTGTGCCGCTATATTCCAAAAAATGAACGGGTTATCACCATAGAAGATTCCGCAGAGCTGAAGGTGCTGGGCCCGGAGAATGTAGTATCCATGGAAACAAGGCCCTCCGGGCCTGACGGGCGGGGCGAGATCACCATCCGTGATCTGATCAAAACAAGCCTTCGGATGAATCCCGACAGGCTGATCGTCGGAGAGGTCAGAGGAGCGGAGGCCTTTGACATGCTCAGCGGCATGAATACGGGACACGCCTGTTTATCGACAGGCCATGCGAACTCCTGTAAGGACATGCTGAGAAGGCTGGAGTCCATGGTTTGGATGGGAGCGGATATTCCCTTGGAGGCTATCCGCATGCAAATCGCCTCTGCCCTCGATTACCTGATTTTTATTTCCAGAAACCCGGGTGGATACCGGAAAATAGAAGAAATCGTCAAGATAGAAGAACTTGCGGAAGGAAGCATCCGCACCAGAGTCATTGAGGGGCTTGAAGCGGACACGACGTAAAAACGGAAAGAAAACTGGAAAGAAAAACGGAAAGAATACCGGAAAGAAATGAGAGGCTTGCCATGCAGCTCACGAAGAAAAAGTCAAAAAAAACAGAGTATCATCGAAAGTCCGGCTATGCAAGAATGCCTCCGCTTAAAATCCTGCGGTTTTTGGAACGGGAACAATGCATCCTTACTGGAACGGAAGGCATTCTGTCGGCCCTGGCCGGAGCTGTGATGATGCTTGCTGCGGGATTGTTTTTTACAAAAAGCTGCCTGATCCTTGGCATTTGTTTTTTACTGGGAGCACTGATCGGTCCGGTGTATATGAACCAGCGAAAGACAGCAAAAACAAAGGAGCTTTTGCGGATTGAACTGAAAACAGCCCTTACGCATCTGGTCATAGCGCTGCGAGCCGGCCGGTCGCCGGAGGGCGCCTTTGAAGCGGCCATAACCGATCTGGATGAAGAAATGATCCCTCATTTATATCCTTACTGGATGAACCTGTTAAGAGAGATGGATCTTGGCTATCCCATCGAAGCGTCGCTCAAGCGGTTGGCAGACCGTTTGAAGATGGAGGAGATTCGTTCCCTTTCCAAAACCGTGGCGGTCTGCAAAAGGACAGATGGAAATCTGGCAAAGGTAATGATGCATACCATCCGGACCCTGGAGGACAAGATGGATGTGGAGGCTGAGCTTCGTGTGCTGCTGGCCAGAAAACGGGCAGAACAGAAGATTATGTCGCTGATGCCCTTTGCTATTTTTCTGCTGCTTTATGCCCTTTCTCCCGGCTACATGGATCCTTTGTATCATACCTTTTCAGGGCAGCTGGTTCTGCTTTCAGCGCTCATGCTGTGCGTCATTGCCATTTACCTGATGCGCCGGATTGGGCAAATTGAATTATAGGCTGGCTGGGAATTATGCAGCTTGTTTTCTGGATTTTGCTTTTTCTTTTTGTTTTGGTGCTTTTATTTGTCGTCGTTTGTTACCGAAAACAGGTCCTTGATGACAAGGCCGGAACGGATGCAAGCGGTCTCTCCGTGACAGAACAGCTTTTCCTTCCTGCGGGAGAATGCCTTGGAAGGCTGATGCTGAAGGCATCTGAGACGGTTAACATCCTGCTTGAAAAACGGAGGCTGCTGCCTAAAAAGCGGAAGGCCTTTTCCGGCCCGGGGACGCGGAACCGAAACCAACAGGATAATGACCATTCAGATTCGTTCGTTAGAAAGAGACGATCTCAGAGTCTTTCGCATTCAGCGATGCCCGGATATATGGGAAGCCGTGAAATCTACCGGCATATGGCAGGAGAGGAGCAGGGACGCATCAG
>JAGBND010000056.1 GCA_017634575.1 Bacillota bacterium | reverse complement strand
CTTGCAGGCTGCGCAGGCACTGCTGCACCGGCAGCACCGGCTGCTTCGGCAGCACCTGCGGCCAGCACAGAAGCGGCAGCACCAGCTGAGTCTGCAGCGCCTGCAGAGGCAGAAGCACCGGCTGAAGCCGCACCTGAGATCGATGTTTCCTTCACGCTTGCTTCTGCGACGACAGGAGGCGTCTTCTATGCGGAGGGGACTGCGTTTGAGCAGCTGTCTGAGCAAATTGACGGGGTGACGATTTATAATCAGGCAACAAACGGATCAGGTGAGAATCTGACGCTCATTCAGGACGGCGAAGTTGATCTTGCTCTGGCACACAATACTACCGCAATTCCAGCTTACAACGGTACCAACAACTATGAGGGAAAAGCAAATACTGACTTTACGGCGATTGGTTTCATCTGGGCGAACACCCTCCATCCGATCGTCTCGAACGACTCCGGAATTGCTTCTCCCGCGGAAATCAAAGGGAAGAAGCTGGCGGTAGGTGCAGTAGGCAGCGCGGTCGAGCTGATTACGCAGGACTTCCTTTCTGCATATGATATGACATTTGAGGATGTTGATGCACAGCGTATCGCTGTTGCGGACAGTGTTGAACAGATGAAGAACCATCAACTGGATTCCTTTATTCACGGATCAATCATTCCGGATTCCAACGTCACGGATATTATGAGTGCGGGCGTTGCCAAAATTCTGAGCATTGAGGATGACAAGATCGAGAAGCTCTGTGCAGATTATCCGATGTTTTCTCCTGCTGTGATTCCGGCCGGAACTTATCCCGGGCAGGATGAGGAGATTAAGACCGCAGCTTCTGCAGCCCTTCTGCTTGCATCGCCTGATGCGGACGAAGAAGGCGTTTATCGACTTACAAAAGCGATCTATGAGAATAATGAATTGCTGATGTCCTATCATAATTCCTTTAAGGACACACTTCCGGAAAATGCACTCAATGGCATTGACAATATTCCGCTTCATCCGGGTGCAGAGCGCTACTACAAAGAGATTGGCATCATGCAGTAAGCCTGCCTGAAGGCTGCGTAGATTCGTGGTTGGAGCTTAGTGCTTTGAAAAGGGGAATATGTATAGAAGTGCATATTCCCCTTCGCTCGATTGACAGGAGAATCGGATGGAATCGGAAAAGAGAGTTGTTCAGGATACAGATGCGTCGGGCGTGACAGACTATTTTTCACAGAACGCGGATGAAGCTGCAAAGAATGAGGAAAAGGCGGCAAAGGTTCTGGAAAAGGTCGATAAAGAATCAGGAATCAGGACATTTAAGGAGGGGAAGCTTGGACTGATTATTTCCACTCTGACCATTGCTTTTTCCCTGTTGCACATTTATTCGCTGGGGATCAAGCCGATAGAAGCGCTGAAATTCAGAATGATACATGTCACGGGAATTGTGGCACTGATCTTTTTGTTCTATCCGGCACGTAAGGGCTCTCCGCGAAAGCAACCCAGTATTGTTGACTGGTGTTTGTTTACGGCTATGGTCATTGCCGGATTCTATACGGCGCTGATTAACATTGACGTGATCAGTCTGCGGGGCGGCGGATATGTGCTGCTGGATCAGATACTAGGGATCATAATTGTATTTCTGGTATTGGAAGCTGCCCGAAGAACTGCAGGGCGTGTTCTTGTCATTCTGTCTCTGATCTTCCTGACATATGCTTTTACAGGTCAGTATCTTCCGGGGATTTTGCATCATAAGGGCTTTACCATCAAGCGTGTTTTCACATATCTATATATGAGCGCGGATGGGCTATTGGGGACTACGACCGGTGTCTCTGCCAGCTATGTATTTCTGTTCTGCCTGTTTGGTGCATTTCTGGCAAAAAGCGGAATGAGCAGGCTCTTCAACGATTTCTCTGTGAGCGTTGCCGGTAATTCGCCGGGCGGCCCTGCAAAGGTTGCTGTCCTCTGCAGTGGCATGATGGGAATGGTCAGCGGCAGTGCGGCATCCAATGTCGCTACAACAGGTGCTTTTACAATCCCGCTCATGAAGAGCCTGGGATATCCGAATTATTTTGCAGGAGCAGTTGAGGCGGTGGCGTCGACCGCCGGCCAGATAACGCCGCCAGTCATGGGAGCAGGCGCTTTCCTGATGGCAGAGTTTTTAGGTATACCCTATTCGACTATCGCGCTCGCGGCGATTCTTCCCTGCATTCTCTATTATTTCTGTTGCTGGATGTCTGTTCATCTGCGTGCACAGAAGCTTGGAATGAAGGGGGTTGCGAAAGAAGATCTGCCGAAGACCACGGTTGTTTTGAAAGAGCAGGGGTATCTGATTATTCCGCTGGTATTCATGATCGTTATGCTCTGCCTTGGCTATACCGCGACATATGTCGCGGTGCGTGCCATTCTTCTCACTGTTGTTGTCAGTTGGGTGAGGAAGAGTACACGCATGGGGTGGAAGGAAGTGCTCAAAGCGCTGGATGACGGGTGCAGAGGAGCACTCAGCGTCTGCTGTGCATGTATTGTTGTTTGTAATGTGGTGGGGATCATTTCGCTTACGGGACTTGGCACAAGGCTTGGAACAGCTGTTATATCACTATCACACGGACATCTGATTCTGGCGCTTGTTCTGACAATGATTGTTACGATGATTCTTGGCATGGGCCTTCCGACAAGTGCAGCCTATATCATTACGGCGACGATTGCAGCCCCTATTCTGGTAAAGATGGGAGTTGTGCCTCTGTCAGCACACTTCTTTGTATTTTATTTTGCTATGCTTGCGGGCATTACACCGCCGGTTGCGGTTACCGCTTATATCGGTGCCGGCATTGCAGATGCATCCCCGTTTAAGACGGCTGTTGCAGCAATGAAGCTCGGGATTGCAGGATTCATTGTACCGTACATGTTTGTCTATGCGCCGCAGATGCTGATGCAGGAGACGTCGGTTATGACAACGATTCTTGTTATCCTGACTTCCATCGTAGGAACCTACATGCTTGCATGCGCGGTTGAAGGATACATGTATGATTTTGCTCCTTGGTATTCCCGGATGCTGATGATTATTGCGGCGCTGTGCCTTGTCTATCCGGGTGTTTTCACAGATGGGATCGGAGCCGGAGCCGCCGTTCTTGCTGTTGTGATTCAAAAACGGAAAGCCGGGAAGAAGGGGGAAAAGACGCAGGAAGCAGCAGCGTGAAAAGCCAAAGGAGGAAATATGATCAGGGAAGAGTTTATTCTTAATCAGATTCCGGAAATAGAATGGATTAAAGACGAAGACTTACGAAAAAAATGTATCCGAACATGGCAGTATGCAGCGGATTTTGCGGATGTGGATGAGGATGATCTCGTCCAGATCACATTTGCAAATTTTGTGCTCAAGGGTTGCGAAATGAATCTGATTGAGCATACAAGGAGAGTCGTACAGACGGCCGCAGTCCTGGCGGATCAGTTTGTGACGGCATATGGCGATGTCGTTCCCGTTGACAGAGATCTTGTTATCTGTGCGGCAATTCTCCACGATGTCGGGAAAGTTCAGGAGCATTGCAAGGATCACAAGGGAATCACCTTCGAACAGAATTATTATCTTGAACATGAATTCTGGGGCGCTTACTTTGCGCAGGCATGCGAGCTGCCATGGAAGGTTGTCTACATTATCCGCAGCCACAGAAACGGAAAGCCGGATAAGAAGGATTTTCCGGAGTCGTTTATTGTTTACAACGCTGACTGGCTCAACTTTAAGTATCTTTGTTTCGGGTATGAAATGATTCATTAACGCCCGGAATCAAAAATAATTCTATTTAAAACAGGAGGGAGTATGAAAATGAAGAAAATCTTAGCAGCAATTCTTGCAGCAGGCATGGTGCTTGGTCTGACTGCGTGCGCAACGACGGCAGCGCCCGCTGCACCCGCAGCAGCTCCGGCGGCAAGTGCGGAAGCGGCGGCGCCGGCTGAAACCCCGGCAGATCTTCCGGAAGTTACGCTGAAGTTCGCTACAGTCATGGGTTCGGCAACCGTGCAGGGCAAAGAGCTCAATGCAATGTCTGAGCGCATCGCCGAGAGGACGGGCGGAAAGTTTAACGTCGAAGTACACCTCGACGGCGTTCTCGGTTCAGAGGCTCAGGGCTATGAGTCCGTTGATATGGGAACACTGGACATGGCGTTGGTTGCCATCGGAACGCAGAGCTCCACGCACCCGGAACTGGTTGTTGAAGATCTTCCTTTCATGTTCAAGACCAGAGAGGATGCCTATAAGGCGATTGACGGCGATTATGGTGCAGCAATCAATGATGTGATTGCAAGTGACGGGACAATCAGGAATCTCGGATTCTTTGAAGTCGGACAGCGCCAGATTACAAACAGCAAAAAGCCGATCGTGGAACCTGCTGATCTTGAAGGACTGACGATTCGTGTTGCGACTTCCGACCTGCGTCTTGACGTCTTCAATACGCTCGGAGCACAGGCGATTGCAATGGACTGGAATGAAGTATATTCCGCACTGCAGCAGGGAACGGTCGACGGACAGGAGTGCCCGCTTTCCGTCATCGACAATTCCTCTCTTTACGATGTTCAGAAATATGTTTCTCTGTCCGGGCATTTCTGGACGAATAACTGTGTGCTGATCAACGAGGACTCCTATCAGAATCTTCCGGATGAATACAAGGCAATTCTGGAAGAAGAGGTAAAGAACTCTGTAGCAAATATCAGAGAGCAGAACATCAAGGACGATGAGACGCTTGTTGAGACACTCAAGGAAAAAGGAATGGAAGTCAACGAGATCAACAAGGATGCTTTTGTAGAAAAGCTGGCACCGCTTTATGACAAGTGGGAAGAAAAGGTCATCGGCTCCACTCTGATGGATGCGTTCAGAGCCAATTCCGGGTATTGATTGCGCATCACTGAGAATGTTGAGCTGTTCCTGCGGCGCGAAAGCGCCGCAGGATTTTGAGTCGGCAGCTCAAAAGAGGGTATGGCACATGAAAAAGCTGAAATTGTACTCTTTTGTGAAGATCGTCACTTTTTCGCTGTTTTTCGTGATGACGGTCGTCGTGTTCTGGCAAGTTGTGGCCAGATACTTTTTGAAGATGCCGCTGTCATGGAGTACTGAGCTTTCAAAGATCCTGATGGTATGGATGACCTTCATGGGCATCACGATGGCGTTTTATGAAAAAGCACATCCAAACATCACTTTTCTTGTGGACAAGTTTCCCGAGGGGGCAAGAAAGACACTGGATTTCCTGATTAATATCATGCTTCTGATCGGCTTTGTCGTCATAGCGTACTATGGGATCAGGCTCTGCATGAAGACGCAGAATAAGGTCACAACGGTTCTGAAGATGCCAATGTGTTATGAGTATGCGGCACTCCCTGTCAGCATGATCATGATGTCGATCGGAATACTGAAAGAATTTGCTGACCGATTCGGAAAAGGAAAGGAGGAATAAAAATGCTGGCTCTGTTATTGGGAATATTTGCAGTACTTCTCCTCCTGGGAGTTCCGATCTCTTTTTCCATGGCGATTGCATCCGCTGTGTTTTTTGTGGTCGGCGACTACTCTCTGATCCAGTTTGCGCAGCGTATTGTGGCCGGCGTTGATTCCTTTACGATTCTCGCGATCCCGTTCTTTATGCTTTCGGGCGCGATTATGGGAAAAGGCGGCGTTAGCAAGAAGATCCTTCGCTTCGTAAACGTACTGGTCGGCCGCATCAGGGGATCCCTTGCGGTTACCGGAATTATCAGCTGTGCGCTGTTCGGCGCAATCTGCGGGTCGGCACCGGCAACGGCCGTTGCGGTCGGCGGCATCATCATGCCGGAAATGCTGGAAAAGAACTATAAGCGAAGCTTTACAGCGACGTGCTTTGGCGTTGCAGGTGGTCTGGGCCTTCTGATTCCTCCCTCACTTGTCATGGTCTTTATTGGATCCACAGGCAACATTTCGATCGGCGATCTGTTTATGGCGGGTATTGTACCTGGTATTGTCCTTTGTGTTTTGCTGTGCATTTGGGCAATATGGCAGAGCCGAAAGTTTAACTATGGTATTACGGAGAATATGAGAATGGAGAGACCGTCCGGAAAGGAAGTGTGGCAGGCATTTGTCGGAGCCATTCTTCCTCTCACGACGCCATTGTTCATCCTGGGTTCCATAATGTCAGGCATTGCGACGCCGACAGAATCTGCGGTCATCTCTGTGGTCTGGTCCATCTTCCTCAGCATGGTGATTTACCGAGAAGTGTCGCCGAAAGAGATGGTCAAAATCTTTCTTGAAGCGGCATCAGGAACGGCTGGCGTAACAGGGGTTATGGCGGCGGCTTCGGCATTCGGATATGCGCTCGCGATTGAGAAAGTACCGGAAGCGATCTCCAGATTTTTCCTGCAGTACGTGACAAACCAGTGGACATTCTTTGCAATTGTTTTCGTGATTATCTTCCTGCTAGGCTGTGTGACAGAAGCTGTATCTATTATCGTAATCTGCCTTCCGATATTCCTGCCGATTGCAACATCTATGGGAATTGACCCGCTTCACTTTGGCATTTTCATGACGATGGCACTTACAATGGGGACAATCACACCGCCGGTCGGGCTGTCTATGATTTCTGCCGGTAAGGTGATCGGCGTCAGAATCGAGGAGACCTTCCCGGAGATTCTCCACTGCATTCTCATTGAGACAGTTATGTGTGTACTCATCGTACTGTTTCCGATCATGTGTACGTGGGTCTATAGTCTGTAATCGACTTCGTGAGAATAAATGAAGTAAAAGTTTTTCACGATGCCGGATTGGATTAAGAAAGAGGAACAATATGGAAATGACATTGTATGCTGCGACCGGTAATCTAGGCTATGGATTCCCGGAGATCGCACTGGAAAATGCGTTAAAGTGTAATCCGGCCTTCCTTGGTTCGGATGCCGGGTCCTGTGATCCAGGTCCGAGTTGTCTTGGGACAGGGCAGGGCTTTACTTCCAGAGGCGCTGTCAAGAGGGACCTGCGG
>JAGBND010000055.1 GCA_017634575.1 Bacillota bacterium | reverse complement strand
CCTCGGCTTTGGAACTTTCTTCCGCTTTGGAGCTTTCTTCCTGTTTCGAACTTTCTACTACGGCAGAGCTTTCCAACATCTGCGAAGAAGACTCGGATGAAGCTTCCTGCGCCACGCTTTCGGAAGCATCTGACGAATCCTTCTTGTTTCCTCTGCTGATCAGTATAATCAGCGTGACGATAAGCGCCAGCGCGGCCACGGCTATGGCGATCAGAATCCAGCCCTTCACGCCGCCCTTGCCATGATCCGGCTCCGGTTCGGAAGAAAAGCCCTGTCCGGGCTGATTCTGCCCATATTGATGTTCATACTGCGGCTGCGCAGGGCGCGGCTGATATGATCCGGCCATTGGCGCATAGCCTTGTTCCGGCTGCGTCTGTCCTGCAGAGGGCTGTCCGTAGGTCGGCTCCGGCCGATATTGTCCCGCCGACGGCTGGTCTGCCGGCTGCTGAGGAAGCACCTGCTCTTCAACCGCCTCTTTAATCAATGGTTCTACTTTAGCACCGCAATTGGTGCAGAATTTAGCATTGTCGGAAAGTTTCGTTCCGCACTGTAAGCAAAACATATCTTAAAACCTCCACTTTTTCTCTCAGCTTTTCAGTTTACCACACCCGGTGTCTGCCTTCAATGAATATTATGTGAACTTTTTAGCCGGATTGTTTAATTTGCGAATCTATGTTAAAATAAAGAATCTTCAGAGTTTTCCCGAAGCTCCCTCCGGCATGCGCCGCCTTGGCGCAGCTGCGGGAAGTTTATGATACAGAATGAAAGCAGGCTCAATTCAAGATGAAAAAACAGTACCTTCTTCCCTTTCTATTCATTCTTTCTCTGCTCATCAGCGGATGCTCGGGCAGCAAGGATGAGGTCGTTTTGGCAAAATCCGGCTTCTCATCCAATGTATACATGAGTGGTTTTCCCGCCAACCGCGCCATTTCAGACGGTTTCGACCACGCCGCCTTTGATGCCTCCATCATCCGCAGCGTTTTAGGACCCGTAAATGCAGCGCCCGCCGAGACATCATCCTCTTCTTCAAGCGCGGTGGATACGGAAAACCACCTGATCTCTCCCGCAAATCTGTACCTGTCTCTCTCCTCTCTGGCCTATATGACCGACGGCACCACCCGTTTTCAGCTGATGAAGCTTCTGGGCCCTTCTAAGCTTTCCGAGCTGGAGGAAAATCTCCAGATGCTGTGGGGCAGTCAGTTTTACCAGACCTCCGATGCCGCCTGTCTCATGGGCAGCTCTCTCTGGATTAATGATACGCTGCCCGTCCCCGAAGAAAAGCTGAGCGAGCTGTCGGAGAAATACTATACCGCCAGCTATGTGGGCCAGCCATCCAACAAAAAATTCAATGAATCCTACCGCAGCTGGCTCAGCTCCATGTCTGCAGGCCTTTTGGACGATCAGATTGGCGAAACCGGCCTCGATCCCGACATGGCGCTGCAAAGCGCCACTTCCCTCTTTTATAAGGCTCAGTTTTCCCAATCTTTCGAAGCTTCCCAAACCTACGAGCAGACCTTCCACACCCCCACCACCGACGTATACGTGCAGATGATGCATATGGACGAAAGCTTTCCCTATCATCAGGACGCGCTTTTTGATGCCGCCGGGCTTCCCATGAAAAACGGCGCAACCCTTTGGCTTCTGCTGCCGAAGGAAGGCACCACTCCCGCCGCTCTGGCCGCTGACCAGGCGGTTCTGAACTGGTTAAACGCCCCCTCCTACGACCAGGAGGATCTGACCCTTTCCGTTCCCCGGTTTGATATCATCGCTCAGCTGTCGCTGATCGACTCCTTGAAGGCCATAGGAGTTGATGAGATTTTCAACGCGAAAAAGGCTGATTTTTCCGGACTTTCAAAGGAAATCCAGGATTGCGCGGTGTCCCGTATTGACCAGACCCTCAGGGTTCGGGTGTTCGAGGGCGGCGTGGAAGCCTCCGCCTTTGCGGAAACGGTCGTAGTCAGCTCGGCTGCGCCGGAAGATGCCGTTGTTTTCCGTCTGAACCGACCGTTTATGTTTGCCCTTCGCGACTATGATGGCACCATTTTGTTTGCAGGGATCGTTAACGATCCGTCAAAATAATCTCTTTTGATATCACGAAAAGCCATACCATATCATAAAAACAGAGGTGATAATCCATGAAGCTAATTCAAAACGGCAGATTAATCCTGCCGGATCAGATTGTGGACCATCAGGCCATTGTCTTTTCTGACAAAATCGAAGCGATCCTTCCCTTGGAAAAGGCTCTCGAGGCCTATCCAAACGCTGAGGTGATCGATGCGGCCGGATGCTATGTCTCCCCCGGTCTGGTGGATGTGCACAGCCACGGCTGCGGCGGACACGATACCTGTGACAACACCCCCGGGGCGATTCAGGAAATGAGCCGGATGGTGGCCGGTTTCGGCGTTACCAGCTGGCTTCCCACCACCATGACCTATCCTCTGGATTACCTGAGGGTTACCTTCAGCCAGATCCGCGATGCCAAAAAAGACAGCGAGGCTGATGCCAGGGCCTGGGGCGGCGCTCAGGTGCTGGGAACCCACATGGAAGGTCCCTTCATCGATGTGAACAAGATGGGCGCCCAGAACCCGGAATATATCAGCGCGCCGAATGCCGCTTTTACCAAAGAATATGAAGATATCATCCGCATCGTGACCGTGGCGCCCAATGTGCCCGGCGGCATGGACTTTATTGAAGAAATCTCCCGCGATACGAAGATCGTCTGCTCCGTCGGACACACCGGCGCGAACTATGACTGCGCGAAAGAGGCCTTTTCCAAAGGCTCGGATCACGTCACGCACCTGTTCAATGCGCAGAACGGCCTGCACCACCGCGACCCGGGCATGGTTGGTGCTGCCCTGACTTCGCCGGATGTCTATACCGAAATGATCTGCGATACCTTCCATATTCATCCCGGCGTTTTCCAGCTGGTTTGCGACTGCAAGGGCGACCACCTGGTGCTGATCACCGACTGCATGAAGGCCGGCGGTCTGCCGGACGGCAAGTACGATCTGGGCGGACAGGATGTATATGTTACCGGCATTAAGTGCGTGCTGGAATCCGGCACCATCGCCGGCTCCGTGCTGCGGCTCAACAAGGCCGTGCAGAATGTCTGGCACCATACCAACTGGCCCCTTTACAAGGCCGTCTTCGCCGCTTCCCTGGCACCTGCCCGCTCCATCCGGATGGATGATCGTAAGGGATCCCTGGAGATCGGCAAGGACGCAGATCTTCTGATTGCGGATGCTGATTTTGAAATTATCAATACCTTTGTGAGAGGAGAAAAAGTTTATGAGCGCTAAATGGTATACCTGTGAAAGCAGAGGAAACAATGTGAAGGTCCTGGTCTGCGACAGCTATGAGACCCTGAGCAAGAAGGCGGCCGGCATTCTGGCCGGCATCGTGAATGTAAAGCCTGATGCGGTGCTTGGTCTGGCCACCGGTTCTTCCCCTGTGGGCACCTACAAGGAACTGATCAAACTTTATGAAGCAGGCCTTCTGGACTTTTCCAAAGTCCGCACCTACAATCTGGATGAGTATTATCCTCTCGCCCCCGAGAACGATCAGAGCTACCATTACTTTATGAATGTGAATCTGTTTGACCACGTCAATATTGACAAGGAAAGCGTCCATGTGCCGGATGGTAACGCGGCGGATATGAATGAAGCCTGCGCTTCGTACGAGGCCATGCTGAACGAAATCGGCGGCGTGGATATCCAGGTGCTGGGCATAGGCGGCAACGGCCACATCGGCTTCAACGAGCCCTGCGATGAGTTTGTGGGACCCACCCACGTGGTATCCCTTACCGAATCCACCATCCAGGCCAACAGCCGCTTCTTTGAAAAGATCGAGGATGTACCAACCAAAGCGATTTCCATGGGTATTGGCTCCATTATGAAAGCGAAAAAGATCCTTCTGGTGGCCAATGGCGCCGGCAAGGCCGAGGCCATTGCCAAGACCCTGGAAGGTCCCATCGTGCCCCAGGTGCCGGCCTCCATTCTGCAGCTGCATCCGGATGTGACCATCATCGTTGATGAAGCCGCCGCAGCGGGCCTGAAGGAATATCACGCGTAAGAAAAAGATAGCAGAAGGCGCCATCTCAAAACAGCGATCATGGCTGAATGGAGATGGCGCCTTGTTTTTTGCGTTACTATTTTTCTATTACAAAACCCGGATTCCAGCCAGCTGCTCCAGCATTTTCCACCCGGCGCGGCTGCTTACGAGGTTCTTTGGAATCGGGCGAAAGCCCATATCGTAGTAGACTTTGCAGGCAAGCCAGGTTGTGGTCTGCGTTGGGATCTTCACCTGGAAATGTCCCAATTCTTTCAGTCTTTTCAGCACTGCCGCAATCAAAGGTTTGGAAAGCCCCTTTCCCTGCTCTTCCCGTCGTACCGCGACCCAGTGGAGCCAGCCGGCCCCCGACTGATCCCGTCCGTAAATATCGAAAAAGGCTGTGGCGGTTGCAACCCGCTGGCCGGTGGCATCTTCCACAAAGAACATCCGTCCGGGCAGCATTTCTGTCCGGCAGCCATAATAGCGGTTCCAGGCTTCCTCTCCCTGTTCGTATGTCTCGAATTCTCTGGCGGATTCTTCGATTTCGATCCAGTCCTGCTTTACCTTTTCAGGAGCTTCGTCCACAGTTACCGCGCGAATACGGTACCCTTCCGGCAGCGGATAATCGGGGATGTGTTCCAGACTGCCTTCAAACATGATCTCAAAATAACATAACCTTTGATCGTGGGTATTGAAGTTTTGCGCACAGACTGGAGGAAGATCATTCGTCAGCATTTCCCGGACCTGCGGTTCAATCTCTGACAAATAGTGGATCAGTTTAAGGGTATTTTCGGATTCACTCTCGCCGAGCTGCTTTTCTTCTTCGCTGCTGACCTCTTTTCCGGCCGCGCGGCCAAGATTGTATTCCAGCCATTCAATCCAGTTCTGGTAAACAAAACCGTACAGATCCTCATAGGAACGATATCCGTTGTCATATTTTTCCAGATATCCCTTGAAAAAGGACATCAGTTTTTCCTTGCTGAAATCATGGGTTACAGCGCCCGCCCATTGGATGCCCAGCTCCAGCACTGAGCGCAAGGGGTTCGCATAATCGAGGCATTCCAGATCGATGACAAAAGGCGTGACATCCGGCTTTTCTCCCTGCCACATGACATTTTTCGGATCCATATCCCCATCCGAAATGACATGCATAGAAGGCAGCTCCCTGCCGGCTGTGAGGATAGAACTTTGAACAGAAGAAAGCTCGTCCAGATGATCCGAAAGCAGTTTTCTAAGCTCCGGCTTTAGATCTCCGGCACGATCCAGAAAAGAAGAAAAATCGACCGGAGCAAAGGCGGTCTCTTCCTTCGGAACATTGTGAGCATCGATGGCATGCATCCGCCCCAAAATCTGACCGGCCAGATAGCATTGCTCTTCTGAGATCGTGTTCCAGTCCGTAATCTGCCCCTCCAGCCAATGATAGATATAGTAGTAATGGCCATCGATGGCCTGCATCTTCGTTCCATTAATGGTCATGGCCGGGACGATGGGAAGTTTATTGTCTTCAAGAATCTTCTCAAGCGATTCTGCCTTGGCGAAATTGTCTTTCGCGCTCGGGCGTTTCATAATTTCCGGATTCAGATGCTTGACGGCAAAGATTCCTTCTGCGGTCTCTACCTTATACATCTTATGCATGAGGCCGCCCGTAACCGACAGAATCCTGCCTTCTGCTTCGCCCAAGCCTGCTTCCCTCATCAGTTTTCGGATGCGTTCCAGTTCTATTTCTGATACAATAGTCATGGTTTCCTCTTATTTTTTATATATTGCTGTTGCTACCTATTTTTATTTTAACATGGACTGAGCCAGAAGTCTATCTTGAGAGGCTCTGCCCACAGAAATCTATCCTCCGGTCGCAAGATTGAACAGGATAAGAAACGGTGCGCCTGATATAATCAAATCATGACAGACATCAGATATCCTGGCCAGGATGAAAGGACAAAGAATGGATTTTATCACAGGTTTTAAAGAAGCACTGGATTATATTGAGAGTCATCTCACGGATGAGCTTAATCCGGAGGAGATTGCCGCTGTCGGATTTTACTCCAGCTTTCACTTCCAGCGTCTGTTCAGCCTCCTGAGCGGCATAACCTTGGGAGAGTATATTCGGATGCGGAAGCTGACCCGGGCAGGACAGGATTTAGCTGCGGGGAGATACAAGGTGATTGACATCGCCATGAAATACGGCTATGAGTCTCCGGAGAGCTTTTCTAAAGCTTTCACAAAATTCCATGGAATCTCACCATCGGATGCGCGAAAGAAAGGTGCCACCCTCCGTTCTTTTTCCAAGCTGTCTATTAAACTGACACTAGAAGGAGGAAGTTCCATGAATTATTCCATCGAAGAGAAAAAAGGCCTGATCGTCACCGGTTTTAAAAAGCATTTTACGGGAAGTCCCTATGGAGATGAACGATTCCGGCAGGAGGATGAATTCTTTGTTACTACCAGAGGAAAGCAATGGCTCCTGCAGGGAGCCGCTGATCCCTTTAATCCGGATGAATACTGCTTGATTACCAACGTCACCGATGAAGGGTATGATTTCTATATCTGCAACGATCTGACGGCCTGGGAAAGAGATCATCTGTACGATCACGAAGTCACCGGTGTTGATTTTATAGAGTCTCTGGGCTTCGAAAATCTGGAAATACCGGAAGGAAGATATCTGGTGGTGACTGCAGCACAAGAAGGCTCAAAACATGTCGTATATGTTTACGAGGACCTTCGAAAGCAGATAGCTTCAGAGCTCTCAGGTAACAGTTCTCTCCATTTTAAGGAAGGTCCGGAGGTAGCGGTCTATCACTGGTTCCCGAGAGAAGAAAGAAAAATAGAAATCTGGCTGCCCGTCGAATAAGCAAAGAAAATAGCGGTTCTCTTTGATGAGAGGCCGCTATTTTTCTGGTTCTGTGTTTTTAATTGTAATATAAACAATCGGTAAGCAATACTTCTTAGGCGTCCGCCGCCTCGGTTTCTACCCAGGCGGGCATAAATCCGCTGGACAGGGCGATCCGCTGGGAATGGAGGTTGGACAGACTGGTTCCGTAAAAAGGAATCGCTCCGCGGCGGAAGATCTCATTGCTCAGCATCCGCACCAGGGATGTTCCGACGCCTTTTCCCCTGCAGGAGGGAAGCACATCGATGCCGATCTGCCAGAAAAGCTGGCTGTCAGCGGATGCCCCGGCCAAGCCAATGACCTGATCCCCATCCATCGCGGCTACACCCAGCATATCCGGACGGTGCGGGGTAAATTCATCACAGAGGGCGTTGGGAAAATCAGGATTGCCATAAAAGGGCATCAGATCCTCCTGTTCCAGCCATTTCACCGGATAAGCACATTCTTCCGGCATGATCTCTCCTGTCGGCAGGAACATGTGGTGCGTCTGGGCCAGGGATAGACCTCTTTTCTTAAGTTCAAGTTCGAGAGGCAGCATATTGGGATGTTCGAAGAGCCAGATTCCCCTTTTATCATGGATCCACTCCTCTAAAAAGGGCCATAAAGCTTTATCAGCCGAGATCACGGCTCCGTCGCCGGTGGTGACCATCTGAAAAGGACATTTTTCCAAGCTGTACATGCGCCTTCCGGGATTAAGGGCAGGCTCCGTCAGAATGATGCGGCTGCTATTAAGGTCCTCTTCCCGGCAATTGAAGTCTTCGGCCAGCTGATGGAGCCATACTTCACGAATCTGCTCTTTCGTCATGTTGATCGTGCCTCCGTAGATAAATAAGTTATATTTTATCATAAAGAGATGAAAAACGCAAAGCGGACCAGACCAAATTCTCATTACTAATTCTGCCGACGCCGCAGCCTGTCCAGTGCTTCCATGGTTGTGTGCCTGTCAGCGGCATAGCCTTCAATCAAAAGGGAAAGGTAATCGGAAACCGATTTGGTCAGGGTTGCATTGAAGAACACGAATGCGGTGCGCGGTTCTTTCAAGCGAATCACGGATACCTGCTCTTCAGACATGACAATCTGGACTTCCCGAAAGGGCGGCTCGGGCAGCAGGGTCAGATGAAAATTCTTTTCGTCCTTAACAAGGTCCATGACAGAAGAAATATGCATCGCATACTCGTCCTTTGTATAGTCAATTGTAAGATTCAAAAGATCCGGAGCAAAGTTGAGCTGCCGGCTCTGTTCGTCACCACTTCCTGCAGAGCATAGAATCAGGTTGACTGCATCCTGCCGCAGCAGGTCCCGGAACCGGCTGTGCATTCCCTTGTAAAGGCCAAGCACTCTGCCTTTAATAGGTTCTGTCATCTGAACACGGTCCAGAATCCGCGTAAACAGCTCCTCCGGCATGGTGAACAGGGGTAGTTCGGAAAGCAGGAATGTCCTTGTCCCCTGCTGATCTGTACTGTAAGAACGGTACGCTTCGCGATCTGCACGCTCAGCGCCGTTATAAACCTTCAAAAAGGGCTCGGCTGAAGAGAGCATGGCGTCATATTCCTGTTTCAGCAAGGCCAGGCGTTTTGAATCCGTAATATATTCATACCAGCGGCTGCCGTCCTCCTGAGCCGGAGAAAAACCGTGAATGCATGCACCTTCGTAGCGCAGGAAAACGGTATGGTAAAAACGGGGGTTTCTGACATTTTGGAATATAAAGGGTACGATCCTGCCGGAAATATAGAGCGGAAGCCATCCCCGAACAGCACTGATCATTTCCTCATCCACACGGTCTATGTTGTGGATGATCTTGATCCGCACCCCCTTTGTGACACATTTTGCCATCAGAGATGCCCACAGTGAAAAAAAAGCCTGATCCCCGGTCATCCAATCCATGGGCTCATCGGAATAGAGCAGCAGCTCGCCCCCCTCCCTGGAGGCTTCGGTCAGGAAGCGAACCACAGCACTGCGGAGCCCCTCCGTCCCGTAATAGATGTTCATGTCCGTCATCCCGGGGGCCTTAGGGACAACTCCGTTCCATCCGCTGTCAAGGGAAAAATCATCCAGCGAATGCAGAAGCGCCTGCGAGATTGCCGCGCTATCCTCCTGCAGTGAGAAATCAAAGAGCCATGACAATACCGTATCTGTGTTAAGCTGTTTTTCGTCCAACCCACACAGAGCGGCAAGCTCCGCCGTTTTGCCGGTCTTTTCTGCACGGGATACCAGTGTGTCAGACAGCTTTTCGGCAAGATAGCTGTTCCCGTGGGGAGAATAGATACCGCTGCGGTACCGGCTGATCAGGGAGACGTCGATATTCAGGATCCCGGAGAGCTGGCTGTTGGAAAGATCAAGCAAGTTAACGGCACGGTCCAGCTTGTCCCCGAAGGACCGCCGCCGCAAGGTCTGCAGCCGCTTACTCTTCGGCATAGACGTATGTGCCGGCAGCACGATTTCATCGGTTTCATAGAGCCATGCAATCAGGGCGGGAACTACGCTGTCCCTGGTAATATCACGAGCGCCGCAGAGCTCCTGCAATGCAGGAAGCAGATTTTCATAGTCAGCGTATCCGTAGACTCCGTTTGCAAGGGCAGCAACGGAGCGGCTTGTAGATTTCGGCTCCCGATTACCGGTCTTGAGCTTGGAGATGTTACCCGATGAGCAGGCGGCATAACGGGCAATATCCGTGTTACTGCAGCCAAGCAGCGTAAACAATGCGGTGACTCTCTCTGAAAGCATGACACAGATTCCCTCCATTAAAAGCTGAATGAAGAATATCATATGGACAACATTTTTGCAATGAAAAAATGTTGTCCATTATTGTTTCAGGAATTGACAGCGCTTACAATAAAATTGTTCTGAACATCTAAACAGTATTCGCAAAGAGCGACAGCGGATCTTGATAGAGAAAAACCCTCTTGACCTTGACAGCATCACAAAGACAAAACACGAGGTGGATTATGAAAAAACGTATTTTCTCATTGGTATTGGCTTTATGCCTGTGCCTGTCTGCATCCGGCTGCAAAAGCAGCACATCTAAACCCGAACTGTCTCAGGCATCGGGGAATAAATTTGAATCGTCTGAATTGTCAAATCCTGCTGAGACATCAAAACCAGCAGAGGAATCAAAACCTGCAGAAACCCAGACCGAAGCGGCATCCGAACCCGAGTCCCAAAAGTACCGGTATGCATTCATGGGGCTTGAAGCTATGCCGCAGTGCCCCTATCTTGATGCCCTCTCCAGCTTTCATTACTACCTGATCACCGATATTTATGAAAACGGTACCGTAACGGAACAGATCCAGGCGCTTGACGGAGTCACTTCCTACACGAAAAACGGAGCTATGCGGACATATTCCATCGATGGACACTACCTGATCATCGACGATATCTCCTATACCTATTTTGAAATGGAAGCCGACCCTTCGGCAGTGGAGGAAAACAAAAAAACGATCGAAGAAATCAAGGCAAATGGAACGCCGGTCCTTGTCAAAAGAGAATTCCGGGGAACAGGAAAAGGGACGGTCCCGTTGCTTTTTGAAGCCGGTGACACAAACGATTATGAGTACTATGAGTTTTTTAACGACAAGTCCATCGATTCCATGACGTTTCAGAACACCGAGCGCTATTTTATGAAGGACGGGGATGTCTTTGCCATATGGACAAAAAAGCTTTCAAGCACCAATGAATCAGAAAGCACGGTCCTTATCAGGGAAATCTCACAGGATATCCCGGAAGGCATGTTTGATATCCCGGATCTTACCGGATATGAAGATTCCAATGCTGCTGATGTTGTCATCGTGGAACAGGGCAGTGTGTCGGCCGAGCTTAATGAATACGGCGGCACGGTGGCGTGTGAACACGGTGTCAGTGTGGATGTAACACCCTGGCTTGGCCTTCCGGAAGGCACCCCTGTGACGGTTTCGAAAGCAGAGACCGTCACAGACGAGGAAATGGGCGCAGACTATACGGTTTATGAGATTTCCATGGGTGAGATCCACGAGCTCGGCGGTTATGTGAGCATCCGGATCCCTTATGATGGGAAAAACATTGAAGCCGGGCAGGACCCTGCCGGCTGCGTTGCGGGAATGTATCTGAATCCGGAAACCGGCGAATGGGAAGGCGTACCCTATGAAGTAGATACCTCAGCCAAAGAGCTCATTATCCACACTGACCACTTCTCTACCTACGGCTGCTTTGAATTTGTCAATGAAGGCAAACGTATGGCAAAGGTCACAAAGATCAACGAATGGATGATAATAGCTGACAACGATCAGGTCATGGAGGCGGTAAAAGAAATTCTGGAAAACAACGGGACCCCCGGAGAAGCCTGCCGTGAGGTCATGAGACCGGCGTTGGAGGAAAGCTTCAATGCGCTGGCTGCCATCAACGGTGCTACGGCGGATCAGGCGACAGTCGTAGGAAACCTGACCACGCTTTTTATCTCCGGCACAGGTCTTGGCGATATCGTAGGCAACAGCGAATGGGCTAACAGCCTTACCACGGCGCTTGGTTACGCAGGCATCGCCACGTCCATCGCCAGCCTGAGCGTTACCGCGCTAAAGGCTGATAAAACAAACAACGAAATTATCGGCATGTATAAGGACGCCGTATATCTCCTGGGTTCACTTTCCCAGAGCGCGACCCTTGGCACCATCGGCGCCTCCGTCTGGCTGATCGATAAAGGTCTGATGGATATGGGAAACTACGCTTACGACAAGATTGCCGAGGATACCACAAAAGCCTACCGCCGGTATTATTCCAAATATATGACCAGGACAAAGGCTGAGTGGCGATGGGCGCTTAAGGATATCGCCTGGGCAGCCATTAAGGACAAAG
This sequence comes from Bacillota bacterium, assembly GCA_017634575.1. GTDB lineage: Bacteria > Bacillota > Clostridia > Lachnospirales > Bianqueaceae > RUG760. The sequence continues at coordinate 1,076 of JAGBND010000055.1, read as the reverse complement.
AAGGCGTCGATACGGCGGTCATGAAGGAGATCGATCGCTGGTGCAATCTGTTCTGGAGCATCGATACCAATACCTATACCAACATCCTCATCGATGTGGGGCAGAGCGGCCGGGGCTGGCCGGATGCGGCAACAAAGGAGGCTATTACCAACGACTACAAACGTGACCTGATCCGGCTGCTGGAGCCGGTTTTTGAGGAAGTGCAGCAGGACATGCAGTGGAAACTGGAAGAGGAGCAGGAAAAAGCAGTCAATAAAGTGAAAAACCTGCTTAATTCTACGCTTACCTTTGAATTTATCGAAGAAATGCAGGAGGGTCAGGAAGAGGCCAAATATTCAGGATACACGGCGGTTTTCTCCCCCCTGCCTTCCGGAATGGATAAGAAGGACTGGCAGATAACTTTAAGCAAAAGCGGCTCGACAACGGTAAAGACCACCCTCATCGGCTATCTTCTGGCAGGCCGACCCATGGAGGTCAAGCTCTTCGAGCCAGGGAAGGATCCGGGCAAGGATGAGCCGGAAATGACGATTCCCTTTTCCTATACCGCACCGAAAACCGTTATATCCTTAAGCGGAGATGAGATCAGCGGACTGTATGACATGTCGATCACGATCACTGACTGGCCCCCGCAGGAGCATGAGGCTTACGTAACCCTTGGCAAGGATGGGGCCATGGACATCTCTATCCCTATGACAATGGCGGATACGGCCAGTGTCCTCAGCGACGGGCCTACCACATATATAAACGGAACAGCCCATATTAAAGGCATCTACGACCAGAAGACCCACGCCTTTACCGGTACGCTAACTTCGGATCTGCCGGATCTTCTGTATGAAGACGCGACGGTAACCCTGACCTTCGATACGGATGCGAAACCCATCATTGTATCCGGCGAGATCCTCATCCACGCTGAACTCATGGGATATACGTACGACGATACAGCACAAGTTGCGATGAAGAAAAAATAAGAAACCCAGGAGACGGATCAACACAGGGCAACACAGGGGACGGTTCTGTGTGTTAGAGAGCGAACACACAGAACAGTCCCCGGTGTTGCCCTGTGGTGATCCTTCGCT
>JAGBND010000054.1 GCA_017634575.1 Bacillota bacterium | reverse complement strand
CTTCAGCGGGAACCTTCGGCAGGGCAGCGCGCCGCTCGTAATCAGCCAGGGCTTCTTCCATGCGGCTGACCACGGTAGTTGCGATCTTCGCGGCAGAGAATTCCTTATCCTCGGACTCGATGATGGTCCAGGGGGCATTTTCCGTGTCGGTTTTCTGAAGAACATCCTCGATCAGGTTGGTGTACTCGTCAAAATGATCATTCTGATGCCAGTCTTCTTTGGAGACGCGCCAGGCGGTGGATTTGTTTTCTTCCAGCTTTTTGAAGCGTCTCTTCTGTTCCTTCTGGGAGATGGCCAGGAAGAACTTGATTATCAGGACGTGGTCGTCGGTGAGAACGCGCTCGAAGGAGACGATCTCGTCAGCGGCGGCTTCCTGCAGCTTCTCGGGAACCTTCCCGGCAAACTGATCTTCCAGCAGGAGACGGTACCAGCTGCCGTCCAGCACATTGATCCTGCCTTTCGCGGGGGTCATTTTCCAGAATTTGTACATGAAGGGATAGTATTTATCCTCTTCCGATTCAGAGGTGGAGTAGACGGTGAAGCCGCGGGGATCCAGCGGTTCGATGAAACGGCTGATCGCCGTGCCCCGGCCGGCGGCGCCGTAACCGTCGAAAAGAATCAGGATCGGAATGCCCTTCTCTTTGCAGGCGCGCTGCAGCCGTCCGAGCTTGGCATCCGCCTCTTCCATGATCGCCTTATAATCTTCCTTGGCGAGGTCCTTTTTCAGATCGATTTTTTCCAACATAATGAGTCCTCCTGAATATGTATTCTTTGGAAATGATTTAACGGCTATATGAATTAAGACTATCATAAAATATCCTAAACTGCAATGGGAAAACGATGTTTTTTCGTATATTTTGACGAACCGGGCCGGGCGGCGCGCCTCGGCTTCCAATATTTTCAGTTGCAAAAACGGCTAAAAAGAAGTATGATAAAGAATCATCCTATATTATAGAAAAAGAGGTTTTTCCTATGGCATCTGCCGGTGAAGCGACAAAGAAAAATGCACGGACAAAACATGAAATCCCGCTGTGGCGGATCCTGCTGTCCAGCGCGGTGCTCAGCGCCCTGACCTATATTGTGGTTGGCGTGGTGCTGCTGGCCTATCCCGAGGTCAGCTATGTCAGCCTCGTCTATATCGGGGCTGTCGCCATTATGATCATGGGATTGATTGATGTGGTGCGCTATGTGCTGCGAGGAATTAACGAAGGAAAGCTGAACAATTACCTTTCCCGCGGCCTGATTCTGGTGCTGGTTTCCGTTTTTATGTTCGCCAGAACGGATTATGTGATTATCGTGATCCCCATTCTGCTGGGATTGGCGATTGTCATTGACGGCATTATCAAGCTGCAGCGCAGCGTGGATTTGTGGCGGCTGAAGTTCGAGGGCTGGATTTTTGTGCTGATCCTGGCGGTGCTTTCGCTGGCCATTGGTGCCGTGCTGATTTTCAGGCCCATGGACAGCGTGAAGGCGCTTACCATGGTGACCGGCATTGCTCTGATCTACTGCGGCATCACCTCCGTGGTGGTGAGCATTTTTGTGCACCTCAAGCTGCGGGCCTACCGTGAAGCCGGCACCGACGAGCGTCCCGTTATTCCCATGGAGGAGCAGCCCGAGGCGCCTGCCATGGAAACGGCGGAAGCGCCTGCGATGGAAGCAGCGGAAGTTTTCATTGAAGATGGTTCTCAGAAAACTCCCGCGATCGAATGGAGCAAGCCGCAACCGATCGGTGAAACTGCGTCAGCGGAGGAGCAGGATATTCCTGAAATGCCTCGTCCGGATGATGCCGAGCTTCAGCCTGAATTTCAGGATGACGGCCCAGAGCCCTCTGAGGCGCAGATGATCAAAACCCAGGACGGGGAAATTCCTTTTGAAAATATACACATTAAATGAAAGTGAGCAAATATGAACCCAATTTATCTGGCAAAACGTGTCCTGAATATGGACTTTAAAGCGATGGCAGGCAAGATCGACGGCATCCACAAAAAGACGGGGAAAAACCCGGTTCTCATCCTGGCGGACATGGCAAATTGCGCCGTCCGGTATGGCGCCGGCTACATGGATTACGACCTGTTTGAGATGTACGATCTGACCCCGGAGCAGCGCGATACCTATATCACCCGTGGCCGCAGCAATGAGCTGGTTAAGAAGTACAATGACCGCAGCTATTCCCATACCTTCGACTATAAGGACGAGTTCGACGCCAAGTTTTCCAAGTATCTTCATCGGGACTGGGCGCCCATTACCGAGACCGGGACGGAAGACAAGGCCCGGGCGCTGAAGGTGATTGAGGCTCATGATATTGTGTTTGCCAAGCCGGTGGACGGTTCCTGCGGCAAGGGGGTGGAGCGGCTTGTGAAGGCCGACTTTGACAGCGCCGAAGCCCTGTATAACTATGTGAAGGCTTATGGAAAACGCTATGTGCTGGAGGAGGAGATTCGCCAGCATCCCAAGGTGAGCTCCATTTATCCCGGCTCCATCAATACCGTGCGTATCGTGACGATTTTAAAGGACGATGTGGCGCATGTGATTTGCGCGTATTTTCGCATCGGCAACAGCGGCAATGCGGTGGACAATTTCAATCATGGCGGGATGGTTACGCCGGTGGATGAGGAAACCGGTATTGTGAAATATCCGGCCATGGACAAGACGAAGGTGGTTTACGAGGATCATCCAGTCACCGGTACCCATATCCAGGGTTTCCAGTTCCCGGATTGGGACAAGGCCCGGGCGCTGGTGCAGCATGCGGCCCACGAGATTCCGCAGATGGGCTATATCGGCTGGGATGTGGCCTTTTCCGAGAATGGTCCGCTGCTGGTGGAGGGCAACGATTTCACCGGTCATGACCTGTATCAGTTAAAGCCCCATACGCCGGATAAGATTGGTATTTACCAGAAATTCCAGGTATAGGACGGATTTACGGATCATATATTTCTGTGATCATGCAAAATTTTACCTTAAAGGCATGCCGTCTGTGCCCGAGAGACTGCGGTGCGGATCGGACCAGCGGGACTGGCTATTGCGCGCAGGGGGCATCCCTTCGCGTGGCCAAAGCCATGATCCATCAGGGCGAGGAGCCATGCCTGCTCCCCGCCGGAGCAGTTTTCTTCGTCGGCTGCAATCTTCGATGTGTCTTTTGTCAGAATTATGAAATTTCCCATCCGGACAGCAAGCGCGGAGGAGAAGGGGAATATGGAGGACCGTCCCGGGAGTTCTGTTCTGAACACACAGAACCGTCCCCTGTGCACGGATCCGGCGAGCTCGGTTCTGAACACAGAGAACCGTCCCCTGTGTCCGGTGCTGATTTGGCGGCTTTGTTTCTGAAGCTGCAGGAGGAGGGGGCAGCGACCATTGATCTGGTAACCCCAACACCTTGGCTGCTTCAGATTCGAGAGGCCCTGACAATTGCGAAAAAACAAGGCCTGCATCTTCCGGTGGTGTTCAATTGCGGGGGTTATGAATCGGCTGAAGCCCTGCGTCTGATGGAGGGTCTGGTGGATGTCTATATGCCGGATTTGAAATACTTTTCTTCGGAGGCATCCTTGAAATACAGCGGCGCCGCTGATTATTTTGACAGAGCGGATGAAGCGCTGAGGGAGATGTACCGGCAGGTTGGGCCTGTGCAATTCGGCAAGAGCAGCGCGGCAGGGCAGGGAAAGCCGAAAGAGGAGCGAACAGGGCAGGATTCGCCGGCGGGTATCGGGCAGAGACAGGATATCATGCAGAAAGGCCTGCTTGTTCGGCATCTGGTGCTGCCGGGTCTCTATAAAGACAGCGTCAGGTTGATGGATTATCTGGCGGATACGTTTGAACCTGAGACGATCCGGCTGAGTCTTCTGGCGCAGTATACACCTTTTGGCAGCCTGGAACGTTTTCCGGAGCTGAGGCGCCGGATTACGTCTTTTGAATATGAAAAGGTGCTTCAAAGAGCCGATGAGAGAGGCCTGGAGGGTTACCGTCAGTTCAGAAATGCTGCCACCATGGCGATGCGCCCGGATTTTACTAACGGCGGCCTGATGACATCGGTGCGCTGATGCGCACGGACATGCGCCCATGGTCGCTGACGCATGCTGGTACATGCATGATCAGGTGGTTATCTACCATTAAAAATGTTTTATATATCACTGAAGCCGGTCTGGAAAGCCGGACTTCGAGCTCATCAATAAAACAGGAGAGAAAACATGTCAAACCAAAGACCAAGAGGACGGGACAGATCGGCGGGAAACAGTTCCAACGGAAAACCGAACAGTTCCAAGAACGGTACCGGCGGCGTCTATAAGCGCGGCAGCGGACTGGGAACCGGTCCTGTGGGAAAAAAGAGCGGTTACAGCGGCCGTTTCGGCTCCTCCAGCCATTCTTCAAGCGGAAGCTCCGGCAGCTACAAACCTCACAGCACTAGCTCCAGCCAGAATCAGGATTATTCCCGCGGCAATCCTTTCGGATCGGCCCGCGGTACCGGCACCACAAGGGGCGCGCTGCCCACAGGCTGTCTGGGGCGGATTATCCCGATTCTGATTGTGATCGTTGTTGGCTATTTCCTGATCCGAACCCTGTTTGGCGGTTCCGGTAAGGATGCGGACTATACGGCGAATGACAACTATAGCGGCGATTATCAGCCTGGCGCGTCATCAGCCGGAAGCTCTTCAAATGCTTCTTCTAATGGGTCTTCTTCCAATGGAACATCTTCATCTCAGGGATCCTCTGCCTTGGAAGCGCTGATGAACGCTTATGGCGGCTATACCGGCTCCTATGGCGGCAACGGATCCATATCGGGAGGCTGGACCGATACGACGGCCGCTAACCCGACCCTGAATACTTCCGTTGATGGTACGGCAAGAGGAAAATATACCAATATTGTTGGGGGCGGCCAGGATAAGGTGACGATCATGGTTTACATGTGCGGCACCGACCTGGAGTCCAAGAGCGGTATGGCAACCGCTGACCTGTCCGAGATGGCTGCCGCCAATATCAGCGACAACGTCAATGTGATTGTCTATACCGGCGGCTGCAAGGGCTGGAGAAACAGTATCATTTCCAATAGCGTGAACCAGATTTATCAGGTGAAGAACGGCGGCGTATCGCGCCTGGTGGAGAATGCCGGCGCGGGAGCCATGACCAGTCCGGATACCCTGACGGAATTCATCAATTTCTGTACCGATAATTTCCCGGCTAACCGTCAGATGCTGATCTTCTGGGATCATGGCGGCGGATCGGTCAGCGGCTACGGCTACGACGAGAAGAATCCCCGCATCAGCTCCATGACCCTGTCCGGCATTAACACAGCGTTGAAAAATGCCGGTACAACCTTCGATGTGATTGGTTTTGACTGCTGCCTGATGGCCACAGCCGAGAATGCGCTGATGCTGAACAGCTACGGCGATTATATGATTGCTTCCGAGGAGACGGAGCCCGGCGTGGGCTGGTATTATACCAACTGGCTGAGCGCGCTTTCTCAGAATACTTCCATGCCTACGGTGGAGCTTGGTCAACGGATCGTGGATGATTTTGTGACCACCTGCGCCAGCAAGTGCCGCGGCCAGAGCTGCACCTTGTCAGTGGTGGATCTGGCGGAACTGTCCGCAACCCTTCCGAATGCATTTACTGCTTTCTCCGAGGAGATCAGCGAGCTTCTGACCGGCAGCAACTACCAGCAGGTATCCGATGCCCGCTCCGGCAGCCGGGAATATGCCGTCAGCAGCAAGATCGACCAGATTGATCTGGTGCATTTTGCGCAGAATCTTGGCACGGCCAAGGGAGCAGAGGTGGCCGGGAGCATCCGGAATGCGGTTAAATACAACCGTACTTCCTCCAACATGACGAACTCTTATGGCCTTTCTATCTATTTCCCCTATAAGAAAACCTCTTATGTGGATCGAGTGGTAAAGACCTATTCCGATATCGGCATGGATGCTTCCTATTCTCGCTGCATTCAGCAGTTTGCCAAGCTTGAAGCCAGCGGACAGATTGCTTCCGGCGGTACCAGCGGTTCTTATAGTTCCATGTTCGGATCGCTGCTGGGTGACTACGGCGCAGCCGGCGCAAGCTCCTACGATACCCAGGGCGGCAGCTATACCTATCCCGGATCTGCTTCCTTCGGCGGTCTTTCTGATCTGTTCGGCGGAACGGATGGTTCCAGCAGCATGATCGAATCGCTGCTTGGCAGCTTCCTTGGCGGTAGCTATGGCTTTATGGATGGACTGGACAGCTCCAATACAGGTTTCTTTGATGACCGATCCATCAGCGAATCTTATGCGGCTGAATATGTCAGCGCGAACTGGTTCGATGGAAAGCTCCTTCAGTGGAATCAGGATGAAAGCGGTAATCTGCTGCTTCGCATGCCCGAATCCCAGTGGGCGATGGTTCATTCCCTTGAGCTGGGCATGTTCGTAGATGACGGCGAGGGCTTTATCGATCTTGGTCTGGATAATATCTGTGATTTCACCCAGGATGGCGCCCTGATCTGCGATACGCAGAAGGTCTGGCTGGGCATTGATGGTCAGGCTGTGGCTTACTACCACGAGACCACCACCGATGATGGCGAAAACTATACCATTACCGGCCGGGTTCCCTGCTATGTGAACGATGTCCGCTCTGAGCTGATTATTGTTTTCGATAACGAGCATCCTGCCGGATATGTGGCGGGCGTTCGTCCGGTTTATGTGGATGATGAAACTGAAACCATTGCAAAACCGCAGACAGGCTTGGCGCTGGCGGAGAACAGTTCCTCACCGCTTGGCGTGGATGTCGTGGATGCGACCGTGCTGCAGCCTGGGGATGTCATTGATTTCATCTGCGATTACTACAGCTATGAAGGCAGCTATCAGGAGAGCTATTATCTGGGCGACCAGATGGTCGTTCCGGCCTCCGGCGAGCTGACTGTTGAGAACGTGGATCTGTCAGCCCTGAATCTGAAGATCGCATATGTGATGACGGATATTTACAATCAGGAGCATTGGACGGAGTCTGTAAGCAGGTAATCTGCTTCGAAAAGCTTTTCTTACAAGAAAAAGGGATCGCATTTCCTGAATCAGGGAAATGCGATCCTTCTTTTTTGGGTCAGTTTCCTGGCGGGGATCATATTTTGAGGTTTCTGAAAAAGTGATTATAAACCCCGTCTTCTCAAGATCTGGACGTTTTTACGGTTCTTCCGATGATCTCATGGAGCCGGTACACATCGATTAAGGAGGGATCATACAGCTCCATTCGATCAATGAGGGGCATATATTCCTGTTCGAAAACTGCAAGCGCTGCCTCTTCATGATCCGCCGTAGCTTCCTGCATTAATCGAATATAAACATCCGTATATTTCACCCACAAGGAGAGAAGCTGCCAATGTTTTTCCTGAATCGGATTGGAAGAGGGCTCGCCGGCCGGCAGAATATGCTTTTCAGCAAGCTGACGAATCCTGTCCAGCTTCTTCGGCGCCTTCAGAAGGCGAAGGTGATAGGAGAAGTCCTTCCGGGGCGTCTGGCACATGACATAGTTTGGATCAAAGCAGTCGGACAGATCCTCCATCAGCCCCAGCAGCTTGGGGCCATCATCGCCGTAGCAGTCCCGGTAATAAGAGGTGGCCAGCGATTCATACGAGAGGGAAGTATCCACCGCGGCCTTTGCAAGCACGAAATTAGCCAGACCATTGGGAAACTGGGATCGAAGCTCCTGACAGCTGTTGTAACCGTTCAGCCCAAGCTCCTTATGGGCATGAAGATCGCTGACGATGGTTTTGGCGATGCGGATATAGGTAGGATCGCCATAGTGCGCCCGGCCCATATAGTAATCATAATCAAAGGTATCCACCGGCCCCAGCGCTTCTTTCCATTCCTTCAGGAAGCGGAGATTTGTTTCCACATCCTTGGGAATCTTCAGATGATTCAGCTCGAAGGGCGGCGCAGCAGGAAGCCGGGAAAGGGAAACCTCTGAAAAGCCATAGCGAAAACTGCGGGTGATGGGGGCGAACATCAGCAAAAAACGCTCCGGGTGAATCAGGCGGCTGCTCATGGGAGGCCACAGAAGGTCCACATATAAAAGCAGCACCAGCCTGGTTTCGATTCCCTCCTGGTACAGGGTTTCATCCAGCGCATTCAGCAGATCAATATACCAATCAGCCGGACGTCTGGTCCGGCATCTTTCGCATTCGCAGCTGTTGTTATTATCATCCGCCAGCCAGATGTGCAGGTAGTCGATATCGGTATGAGATTTCAAATATGCAGAAACCTCCATGCAAAAACGCCGGACTGCCTCCGGATTGGAAAGGCATAAATTGGTATTGGTGGGAATCAGGCCGTGAAGCTCCCGCTTTCCATTTACCTGAGCCATCAGAGCCCTGGTTTCAGCATCAAAAGCTTTGCCCTCAGCCTTTTCCCAGCCGGTTTGCTCGCAGCCAAGCACCCTGGCTGTCCAGCCATGACCGACCCGGTGATGAATGAGTCCCCGTTTTTTCAGCTGAGCGTTCAGGTACGGCTCCACCCGCTTAGTGTCCTCCATCGTCCATTCAAGACGGGGCAGAAGCGGGTTTCCCAGATGGAAATAAAAGCGTTCCAGAAAGGTCTTTGGCGTGTCAAACTGGAAGAAAAAGCTGTTGTATCCTACCTTTGGCGACCAGTCGATAAAGCGAAGAATATCCTCGATGGAATTGGCGCCCTCCAGACAGGCGCCGCGGTGCCGAAGCGAGGCTGCGGTATGCTCCTGGGCAGAAAAATCCGCTGGGAAAATCAGCACAGGCACGTACTCGTTTTCCCGGCCGGGTTTTAAAAACCTGCAGCCAATCAGCGTCAGATAACGATAAACCCCGAGCAGAAGCGCCCGGGGAGAGTTCCCATAGATGGTTCCTTGATGGATCTGCCCGTCGACAAAAATCCGCCATTCATCATCTTCACTTTTACTGTCCGGACACTCCAGCACGAAGGAAATATCCGGTGCGCCCATGCGGATCAGGTAGCTTTCCAGCTCATCTTTGGCAAAGCGGGCGGGCAGCGCATCTTTTCCGGTCCCGATCTGACGAATCATCATGACGTTAGACCTCCTTACCGATCCATATATTCACGGTATTTCTCGTCAACCTGCTCTCTGGTTACGGTGTTAAGGCCGGTAATGTTGGAATTATGGGCGGCGGTAAAATAGCTTTTAGCCTGATCTTCGTCGCCCAGCTGTTCGTAAATAAGACCCAGATAGTATTTACTGCTGGCCATGGTTTCCTTCAGCTCCAGTGCCTTTGTAAACAGCTCCAGCGCTTCTTCCAGATTTCCCTGCTTGTAAGCGATCACGCCCAGGTTATCGTAGGCACCGCCGTTGCCCTCGTCCATGGAAAGGGCAGTCTCCGTTGTTTCGGCAGCTTTTTCGTAATCCCCGGCTTCTACATAAAAGTAGCCCAGGGTTGTGAAAAACTCGGCGGAGAGCAGATCATAGTCTTCCTTCATTTTTTCCATGGTATCGATGGCGCGCTGCACATCGCCGGTATTCCAGTAGGCAATGGCCACATCCTGCCGAACGATTTTCAAAAGGGTAGGCTTCAGGCCTTCATCCGCCAGCAGATCCTCCAGCGCATTCTTAGACTCCTCATAACGGGTTTTCTGCATCAGCTGCATGGCATAAGCAACCTTCGGCGCCTTCGCCGTGGAACCATGACTGTAGGCAAAGGAATAAAGCTTAAAAGCCGCATCCGGCTTGCCCCAGAAGCCCTGGAACAGATAGCCCAGATAAGCCGCCGTATTCGGCAGCCGGATCAAACAGACGACAACCAAAAACACCAACGTTCCCAGAAGAATATATCCAAATCCGATCTTCAATACCACGGCAGCAACCAACAGGACAAAATATACAATTAAGAAGGGGTGCTTTTTAATAAATTCCATAGAGAATACCTCCGGTACAGATTAATCAGATTGGATGAAGGCTTTCGTTGATGCAGCGCAGCTGTGCCAGGGCGACAACCACTGTCATACTCATTTTCGCCATCCAAAACTATAGCATACTTTATATCTTCTGTCAAAGAACCCGCTGACGGTTTTTACCGCATTTTAATGTCGTTTTCATCTCGTTTTCTTTTCGTTCACACTTTGTTCATACTATTAGCGTATAATTTCACAAGTATAAATTCCTTTTGGAGGTGCAAAGCCTTGATCGAAGTAAGTCATCTGACCAAACGATATGGCGATCATCTGGCATTGGATGATATTTCCTTTACCGTAGAGGACGGGGAAATCGTAGGCTTTCTGGGACCCAACGGCGCCGGAAAATCCACCACGATGAACATCATCACCGGATATTTAAGCTCAACCGACGGAACGGTAAAGGTGGGCGGCGTAGACGTGCTGGAAGACCCGATCGGCGCGAAAAAGAAGATCGGCTATCTGCCTGAAATTCCCCCTTTGTATGTGGATATGACGGTCCAGGAATATTTGGGCCTTTGTTGTGATCTGAAATCTGTGCCGGCCGCGAACAAACCGGACACCATCGACCAGGTATGCAAGCTCACCCGCATTACAGACGTCAAAAAACGCCTGATCAGAAACCTGTCCAAAGGTTACCGACAGAGGGTCGGCCTGGCCCAGGCGCTGGTAGGCAACCCGGAAGTGCTGATCCTCGATGAGCCCACCGTAGGTCTGGATCCGAAGCAGATTATCGAGGTCAGAGATCTGATCAAGGACCTGTCCCGTCAGCACACCATCCTGCTGTCCTCCCATATTCTTCAGGAGGTGCAGGCTGTCTGCGACAAGCTGGTCATTATCAACCACGGCCGTATTGTGGCCATCGATACCCCGGAAAATCTTTCCAGAAACATTCTTCAGGTCAGCAAGCTGGAGGTTCGGATCAAAGGACCCAAAAACGACATTCTTCGCGGCATCCAGCTGATCGAAGGCGTGCTCTCCGCCGAGATTGTCCGGATCAGGGAAGAGGGCACCGTGGATATCCGCGTGGAAACCGATGACGACTCAGATGTGAGGGGCGAGATCTTCTATTTCTGCAGCCGGAACGATTACCCCATCTATATGATGCGAACCGATGAAATCAACCTGGAGGATATCTTCCTGCAGGTTACCGGCGAAAGGGAGGCGAGACGCAGATGAAGGCAGTCTTTCTGAAAGAACTGAAATCCTATTTCAAAGGCCTGACGGGATATATCTTCATCGGCCTGATGTTCCTGGTCATCAGCTTCTATTATATTGTTTACACCATGTACTATCAGTACGCGGATTACTACTATGTGCTGGACGCCTGCGTCGGCCTGATTATGTTTATCTTCCCGGTGCTGACCATGCGCATTTTCTCTGAAGAGATGCGCAACAAAACCGATCAGCTGCTGCTGACGAGCCCGGTGAAAACCTCGGGCATCGTCTTGGGCAAATTCCTGGCCTGCGAATGCATCTTTCTGATCGTGATTCTGCTGACCCTGATTCAGCCGCTGGTAACCATCGTGCAGTTTAAAGGCACCCTGAACAGCGCCTTCACCTTTGGCGGCTACCTGGCCTTTTTCCTGCTGGGAACCTCCTTCATCGCCATCGGCATGTTTATCTCGTCCCTGACGGAGAATCAGCTGGTGGCCGCGGTCATCACCATCGTCGTCTTTATGCTGCTGAACCTGACCAACGGCCTCTATAACATTTTCCCCAGCTCCCGTTATTTTTCGCTGGGCCTTCTCATCGCCGGCCTGGCGCTTCTGGTGTTCCTCATCTACCGCGCCATCAGCGATGTCATTATCAGCGGAATCGTGGGCGTCGTGATGCTCTTGGCGCTGCTGGCCACCTTTTTCATTATCCCGACGGCCTTTGATGGCCTTGTGGTCAAAATAATGAAAGAGTTCTCTGTTTTTGAACGCTTCGGCGATATCTTCACCGGCGTCTTCGAACTGAATCATGTGGTCTTTTTCCTGTCCGTGATTGTCTTCTTCCTGTTTTTGACCTATCAGGAAGTGGAAAAGAAACGCTGGAGCTAAGGAGGGGTGAACAATGAGTATATTTAGCTATAAAAATTCATCCCAGCGCAAGCGCTCCCTTAAATACGGCGGCTATATGACTATCACCACCCTGATTTTGCTGGTGGCGCTGATTCTGATTAATGTTCTGGTTTCGCTGCTGGGCTGGCGGGTGGATATGACCAGCAACGATCTGTATACCCCCGGCGAGCAGACCATGGATACCCTGAACAAGCTGGAGGATCCGGTCACCATCTATGGCCTTTACAACCAGGGCTCCGAAGGCAACAGCACCAACGCCATGGTAATCAAGCTGATGGAGGCCTATGCGGCTCTGTCGGACAAGGTTACCTTCCGCCAGATTGACCCCCTGAACGATCCGGCCTTTGTGAATCAGTTTCTGATGGACGATTCCACCTCCCTGGAGAACGGAAGTCTGATCGTGGTGAATGAGGGTAATCAAAAGTTCAGAACCATTCCCATCAGCAATCTTTTTGTGGATACCGGTGATTATACCAACATGACCCGTACCGTAACCGGGTTTACGGCGGAGGAGGCGGTGACCAGCGCTATCCAGTATGTTTGTCTGGACCGAACCCCGGTGATGTATGAGTTAAGAGGTCATTCCGAAACCCCGCTGCAGCAGGAATTTCTGGATTACTTCAGCTATACCAACTATGAAGTGAAGGAGCTGAATCTGGTAACGGAAAACCTGACCCAGATCGCCGGCGATGCCTATACGGTTATTCTGATCAACGCGCCTTATCAGGATCTGAATGATACGGAATACGAGACCCTGCTGTCCTTTATGGAGGACGGCGGAAAGATTCTTTTCCTGGCTTCCTACGATACGCCTGAGATGCCGAACTTTGAAAAGCTCCTTGGCCGTTACGGTCTAGGCATTCAGACCGGCACCATGCTGGAGACAGATACCTCCCGCTATTATCAGCTGCCGATCGTGATCAACCCCATACTCTCTACCGAGAGCGATATTACCAAGTATCTGGTAGGCGATACCAACAGCTATGTGCTGATGCCGCTGCCGGCCGCTGTCACGGTTTCGGATACAGTCTCCAGCCGTATCAAGATTCAGCCCTTTGTGACCACCTCTGAAGGCGCCGTGATCAAGGGCGAAGGCAACAACGCGACGGTTTACGAGGAGGGCGACCTTCAGGGTCCCTTCAATCTGGGCGTCCTGGCGGAGGAGACGGTTTCCAAATCTGACGGCACGGTGGGCCGTGCCCGGTTGGTGGTGGTCGGCGATTCCGACTTTATCGATCCCACTTCCGGTACCGGAACGCTGGTCAGAACCGGCAACTACCGGCTGATGACTACGATTTTCGACTATCTGCAGGATACCTCGGATTCGCTGTACATCTCCGGCAAGTCCATTGAAGCCACCAATATTACCACCACCCAGGCAGATTTCCTGCTTTATGGCCTGATTTTCGTCATCCTGATGCCGGCGGCTATTATCGTGGCCGGCGTGGTGATCTGGGCGAGGAGGAAGCATCTGTAATGTCAAGAAAAGCAAAGGTAATCGGCGGCGTGCTCGTCCTGCTGATTCTGGCCGGCGCGATCGTTTTTGTTTCGATCCGCAATAAGCAGATAGCAGCCAGCCAGCCGGAGGAGTCCTCCGAGGGTCTGGTGCTGAAAAACCTGTGGGAAACCGCAAGGGAGGATATTTCATCCATCGAGCTTCAGACAGAGACCGATACCATCACTCTGCTGCCGGATGGATACAATTCCACCGGCACGATGCAGTGGGTGCTGCAGGGCCATGAGGACTGGAAGCTGATCAACACCTATCAGCAGATCGTGTCCATGGCGGCGCTGCTGCCGGCCTACAAGCTGATCGAGGAGGATGTGACGGATCCGTCCAGACTGGCGGATTTCGGGCTGGATACGCCGAAGTCCGTGATGACGGTGCATCTGAAGGACGGCAGCGAGAAGAAGGCTTATGTGGGCATTCTTTCTTCGGATAAGGAATATACCTTCTGCCGGATTGAAGGCGATCAGAGCGTTTACGCGACTAACGCGGACTATGCCGCCTTTGCATCCTATACCAGAAACAGCATCAGGCTTCGTACCATCACGGAAATGAATATTACGGATGATGCGAAGATCACCTACATTTTTGTGCAGCAGAAGGGCGGCCTTCCGGTGGAGATCGAGAAGGACGAGACCGTGCTGACGGTGAACCGGCCGGAGGGGGGCGCCATTTATCCCCTGACGGATAATGTGTTTAAACAGCCCTATACGAATCCTTATATTCAGGTGGGCGCCGATCTGGAATTTAACTATCTGCAGCATCTGACGACGCCGGAACTGGTGGAGACCATCGATGCGGACTGTCAGGACTTCTCCGTCTATGGTCTGTCCGATGAGGAGCCGGAGTACCGGGAGCGGATTATCACTCGAACCGGCGACAGCGAGGAGAACTACAAGTACACCACCACGGATTATCTGTTTGGTTATACCTACGGCGATCAGAACCAGTATATCTATTTCCGGGAAGCCGGAAGCACCCTGGTGCTGGGCGTGGATGCCGCGTGCATGTCAGGGCGTCACTTTGATCCGTATTTCTTTGTGAACAAGCTGATTTACATTAACTCCATCAGCAATATCGAGTCCGGTACCTTTGTGATTGATGGCAAGACCTACGAGTTCCAGGAGAAACGGTCGGATATTCCGGAGGGCGGCACGGCTGCGGATCGGATTTACTCTTATCGCATCAACGGTGTGCTGATAGAGGACGAGCCTTTCCTGGCCTTCTTCCGCTCCATGATCGAGCTGATTCCCAGCTACGAAATCCGCGGAGAAAAGCCTGCTTACGATGAGTCGGACAAGGTAGAGCTGACCTATCGTTTCTGGGATGGCACTTCCGAAACCTTCACCTTCTATCGGATGGATGATTTCTACTATGTCATCCAGATGGAAGATGATCTGTGGTTCGCCTGCGACTATGAACGCTTTAACGTGATGCGTGAAAAGCTTCAGGCGGTGGAAGCAGAAATGGAAAAAGCTGAATAAAAAATCAGGCTGCTGCCGGGAGGGGCGAGCGTCCCAAACGGCTGCAGCCTGTTTTTATATGGCGTGTTACGTCTTTAATCTACCGGATCCTCGGCCTCGACAACGAAGTAATTCAAAACCTGCACGCCGCGTCGTTCCAGACGGCGGAAGAGGTCCCGAAGCTCCTGGGTCTTGAGCTGCTTGGTGAAATAGGCGTAGATGGGGCCTTCCAGCACCATGCCGGAAATAATGTCTTCCATGGGAAGGGATACTTCTTTATTGGTGCGGATCATATATTCCTGACCCAGCGAGGAATAGCTCTCCGGCTTGACTTCGTGATAGTGATGGGAGGTGGTCTTGGAAATGCCCTGCGCCTTATTCAGGGCGGCGCAGATAATATCCGCCGCAACAGCGCTTCCAGTGGGGTAGGCGCCGGCGCCCTTGCCGTAGATGGTGATGTCATCCAGCATATTGCCCTTGACAGTAATGCCGTTGTAAACGCCTTCGACCCGGGCCAACGGATGATCCTCGTGGAGCATAATGGGCTCAACCCCGGCAAAGAGCCTGGGGCCGATCATGCGGCTGCGGGCGATCAGCTTGATGTGGTAATCCATGGCCTTGGCAATTTCGATATCTTCTTTTGTGATATTGGTGATGCCGCGGCGTTCGACTTTTTCCCAGTCCACATAGAGACAGTAGGCGTGGGTTGAAAGAATGGCCAGCTTTCTGGCGGGATCCATGGCCTCCACATCGGATTCGGGATTGCGCTCCGCGTAGCCCAGCTCCTGGGCGTCCTCCAGGGTTTCCTCGAAGGATGCGCCTTCATCTTCCATCTCAGTCAGAATGTAGTTGGTGGTGCCGTTCAAAATAGCGGTAATTTCGGTGATCTTTTCCTGAATCATGCATTCGTTGATCATCCGGATGACCGGAATGCCGCCGCCCACGCTGGCTTCGTAGTAGAAGTCCACGCCGTTCTCGGCTGCAATCTCCACCAGCTCTTCGCCGTGGGCCGCAACCAGGTCCTTGTTGGAGGTAACGACGCTTTTGCCGGCAGCCAGAAGCTGGGAGATATATTCGAAGGCAGGGTGAATGCCGCCCATGGTTTCGGCAACGACCTGAATCGTCGGATCGTTCAGAATCGATTCGAAATCATGGACGATTCTGTCTTCGTAGGGATCTCCGGGAAACTCCCTCAGATCAAGAATCGACTTCACGCGAATAACCTCTCCGCCATCCGAAGCGATCAGCTCGCGGTTTCTGTTTAAAACGTTAACCGTCCCCGAACCCACGGTTCCATATCCCATAATCGCAATATCCATAAAAACTCCTAACTTAAATAACCCTTATGCTTATCGGAACCGCTTAAGCGGTTCGCAGCGACGCCCAGATATCTGAATTCAGAAAGAAAGTGAAGCGTCGCTTATTCACGCGCCAATACCTTAACCGATGTCACGCCGCCAACCTGTTTCAGTCCCTCCATAATATCCTCAATCGTCCAGTTGTTTTCCGGAATCTCAATGGAAAGGGAAACGTCGGCAATTCCCCCAATGGGGATGGCCTGATGAATGGTCAAAATATTGACATTCGAACGCTCCAGCACCGAAAGAAACTGCGGCAAAACGCCGGGAACATCTTCCAGCTTGGCCGAAATGGTGACCGCTTTGTGCCGGACCATATCGGTGAAGGGCTCGATAACGTCTTTATATTTATAGAAGGAACTTCTGCTGATGCCAACCATATCGACGGCTTCCTGCACGGTGGCTGCCTTTGCGCTGGCCAGCAGTTTTTTTGCTTCAACTACCTGTCCGTATACCTCGGGAAGGGCGCTTCTGTCAATAATAAAATACTCTCTCTTCGCCATATTGCATTTCCTTTTATGCTATTATGAAACCTTGATGCAGCCTATGAAAACAGTGGACATAAGGGCTGTATACATAGCAATACAGTATTATAGCATAGGATGAAATTGTCCGCAATAGAAAAATAAAAGTCCCCGCTCAGCGGAATATCCGCCGGACGGGGACTTAGGGATCGATTATTTAAGGGAGAAGGTGACGGTTTCGTGATCCACGAAATTCTCGGCGGACCAGTCTTTGTCATCGTACACATTGAGCACCAGTGTGATTTCACTGATGGCTGCAGGATCGATGGAGGCTTCGGTGAGCTTTTCCTCGCTCCAGCCCATCTGCGTATCACCCACGCAATCCGGGAAAATGGAATAAGCCCAGAAGGGATCGAGCTCCTTGTCGCCGATTTTTGCGGAATCCGCGCTGACCATGAGGGTGGTGTCGGTTTTGTTGGTAATGATCAGATCGAAGGCATAGCCGTAGTACCAGTCCTCGGTGGTGACGGAGTTTTTGTCGGCATAAATCGCTACATAATCATTTTCAAATACGAGCACATCCTGAGTTCTGGGTTCGTGGTAAATCTGCATGGCCTGATCTTCGCCAAAGGGATAGAACTCGACATAGTCCAGATAAACGTCCTCGTAGTCATCGGATTTGTAGACATTCAGCTCCATCAAAACCCAGGTGGGGAAGTTGCCGACAGCGCCTTCGATCAGCTCCCGGGTGAAGTCAATGGTGGCCTCTACGGAGCTTCCGCCATCCACTTTTTCATAGAGGGAGCCGTCTGCCATCAGTCCTTCCACAGCAGTGCCGCTGGTGCTAAAGGTCAGCTGATTGACGGTTTTGTTTTCCAGCGTAAACTTGAAGGTAAGATACCAGCTTGAGAATTCGTAGCCTGTCAGGGTGACTTTGATATTCTCGTTGTCGACCAGAACCTGGGTGAGATCCGCGGGAACATCATAGCTTTCCATTTCGGAACCGGATGCGGTGGTATTTGAATTCTCGGAACCGGATGCGGCGGCATTTGAATCGCCGGAGCCGGAAGAGGAAGAACTGACACGTTTGGTGTATTCATCCTTGTAGACCTGTGTCCACGTCTCGTCTGCAGTTTCAAAAGTTAACTGAATGCCTTCATAGTTTATTTCGAGTCTGTTATCCGTGATGGTATAGGGAACACGCGTGCCGCCTTCGGACTCGTCAGCATCGTAGAGGCTGGCATCATCCCAGTGCAGGGAGGGTTCGCCATCACCCATGATAATAAACGCGCAGGTGTGGTCTTCAAAAAGGATCAGATAGGACGGGAAACCTGCGCCGTCCATCCTTCTGATGTCCTCCACTTCGAGGACTTCTTCTCCGTCATTCATATAGACGAGGGAGTAGATGCGCGCATTGGTAAAATCAACAGCAGGAGCGGCCTGGGAGGATTCCTGGGAACTTTCCTGTGAGCTTTCCGTTGAAGATTCCTGAGAGGATTCCTGGGACGATTCAGCAGAGCTTTCCTGAGAAGACTCCTGAGAGCTTTCCTGCGCGTCGGCCTTGGATTCGGAACTGGCCTCTGAGACTTCTGCAGCCGCAGAGCTTTCAGCCTTTGAAGTTTCTGAGATTTCGAATTTGCTGCCGGTGGTCTGGGAAGAGGCAGGCAGCGGATCCGCCTTGCCGCAGCCTGTCAATAAACCGACGAGCATGGTGAGGCTTAAGCATAAGGCCAGGATCTTTTTCATGTTTTTCATGTTGGTGCGTCCTTTCTTTTGAAGTTTTTTGGAGCTTATTAGAACACGCCGGTTTCTCGGCGCAGGACTTCCTTTGCGTAACTGGTGAATTTTGGTTTTCCGCGCTTAATGACAAAGCTGGCTTCCACGCCGTCCTGTTTTTGGAGGGCAACGGCGGTAAGCGAGCTGATGGTGCTGCCGGAAAGGGCCTTGTTCATTTCATCGGCGCCGCTGGCCAGATCGTAAATGTGGGTAACCCAGATGCCGTGATAGCCCAGCAGCTTGCAGGCGGAAAGGATTTCTCTGGACAGATACAGGTTTTCCATGGGAGAAGTGCCTGTAATCGGTTCGTTGCAAAGAAGCAGCGCATCCGGCTTCATGCGGTCCAGTCCTGCCCGGAAGGTCTTCAGCTCCTGTCCCAGCTTTCCATGCTGCAGATTGGTGTTTTCTTCGTGAGAGAAGACGGTGACAATGCCGCTGACCGGGCTGATCGATGCCTCCTTGCAGGGAATGGGCCAGCCCAGCTGAAACAGAGCCTGAGCGGTGCCCACGGAGCGCAGGAAGGTGGTCTTTCCGCCCTGATTAATTCCGGTGAGAATAAACAGCTCGCCTCCCGGCTGGAAGGTGATGTCGTTGGGCACGGTTTTGGCCTTTTTGAAAACGGCCAGAATCGGATTGTAAAGCTCGATGGCCCGGAACGATTTTTCGGAGGCGGGAAGAGGCGTCGGATAGGTAAGGGGCAGATTCAGCATTTTCATCTGCCTGATATAACGAAGGGCGCCCAGGTAGAACATCAGATCGTCGTAGAGGAAGGCCAGATCCTGCCAGATTTTCAGGGCGCTCTGGAAGAAAGCTTTAATATTTGCCCCAAGCTGAACCCGGATCAGTTCCTCGGCGGGGGTCTTCATTTCCTTCAGGGATGAAAGATCCCAGGGTTTTTCTTTCTGACGAAGCTCCTTGATGGGGTTGTGCCCAAAGAGAGAACCAACGAACCGTTCCTTTTGAATATGGGTGATGGCAGCGCCCTGGGTGTGCATTTCACCGTCCAGGGTGAAGCGGATTTTCATGGAGCCCAGTTGTTCCAGGCCGCCTGCCAGTTCCCGGAAGGTGCGGTCGAAGTCGGCGGTGAAGCTGGTGCGGACTTTTTCTTCTATGACCTCACCCAGCTGAATCAGCGCGCCGGAGGTGATTTCATTTCTGGATTTCATATCATCCAGCAGGTTCATCAGTTTTGTCATCGTGGCGTGCGCCAGATGCAGCACTGAGAATTCGCGGATGCTTTCTGCATAGAATTCGCCGGATGCCGGCATATCCTGAACAGAGCTGATCTGCGCCAGACACTTGCACACATCGCTGATGGCGTTTACCAGGTCGGGGTGATTCAAAAGGTCCGAAAGCACCTGCCTTCGGTAGAGCAGATCTTCAGGATCGGACGTGAAAAAGCGGGTCCAGTCGAAGCGGGAAGCGGTTTCGTTAAGATCGAAGATCCTGTCCAGGTAGCTTCGCAGCATTAAATCGTTCAGCGCCTCTTCGGATATTTCGGCTCTGGCTGGTTCATTATTTGGATTCCGGCTGGTCAGAAAGCCCAACTTCGCCACCTCCTTCGTATACCTGGTCGATGCGCTGGCTCTTCATGTAGTCTCGGGCCTGAACCAGGCTTTCCGGTACGGATATCATATTTTCAAGGGTAATGCCATAAGAAATAGCGGTTTCGCGCCCATAGCTGTTGCCAAGGGGCTCGTGCTCGTAGAGATGATAGGCGTGCAACATGGAGCCGGTGGATGAATCGTAAGCGGATTCGGTGACCAGCGAGTGCAGCCGCGCGAACAGGTCTTTTGGAAGCTCTGATTTTAAGAGGAAGTAGATGTCGTACAGATGTGTGACCATCAGATGGGTAATGCCTTTTTCCAGAAAATGCCTGGTCATATCGGCGCAAATGGAAACGGCTTCTACCGGGTTGGTGCTGGTCATGGGCTCATTCAGCAAAATCAGGTCATTCTCGCCGGCCTGCTTTAAGATGGCGGAGAGTTTCTTGACTTCAACGCCCATCCTGGAGGCGGTCATGGAGCTGTCTTCTCCGGCGGAGAAGAGCGTGTAAATCTGATGGAAGGGCGAGAATTCCATGGAAGAGGCCGGTACGCCCAGACCCAGCTGGGCCAGGACCAGTATTTGGCCGATGGTTTTGAGATAGGAGGTTTTGCCTGAGTGATTGGCTCCGGTGATCATTAAAGCATTGCCCCGTGTCAGTTGAATGTCGTTTCCTTTGATGCCTTCATCCCGCAAAATAAAGTCGGGATAGAGGGCATCTTTGATGATGAGACTGCCGTCCGCGGAGGGCTTGGGATCGGTGAGGGTATAGCCTCTGCCGGTAAAGGCTTCCTGGAACAGCAGCGCGATCTGATAGAACTGCAGCGGTTCGATCAAACTGATCAGGTTCTCCAGTTCGGTAAGCGCAGGCATGTTTTCCAGTATCTTGGCCGCTTTGGACAGGTCGCCTTTCCATTCTTTTTCTAAACACCGGGCGATATATTCGTCGAAGTGAGAACCGTAGAGACCGCGGTTGTAGTTGAATTCCGGGCCGATGCTGAGAGAAGGTCTGGTTGGATCGTCGAAAGAAAGGAGCGCGTTCAAAGGAAGCTCTTCGCTGTGCTCTTCGTCCCGCAGGTCGATGTGCCCGCTGACGGATAAGATGCCCATCTCCTGGGGATATCCATCTTCCCGCATGTTGAAGCCTACGTGGATGTAGTGGGGAAGAGGCAAAAGCTCGTCCAGCTGATTTAAGGCTTCGGAAAGCTGCGCAAAAGAAGGCGCATTTTGAAGCGAATTGATATAGAGCCGGAAGGCCAGGAGCCGCTGGGAGTTTCCGGAAGATTCCGGTGATCCGGATAAAATGCGGCACCAGAGGTTGATGGCGCGGTAATACGCGGCGGCCCTTCGCCAGGGATAGAGCACTTCGGCTAATCGGCCGGAGGCGGTTTTGGCTTTTTGATTTTCCTGGGACAGGGCTTTCAACGCATCGATGCCTTCCTGAAATTCGGCTGAACCGGTAAGTGTCGACAGGCTGCGGATCATGGCGCAGCGGGAGGATATCTCATCCGGATCGGAAGAAAAATAACGCTCGGCAAATGAGGCGGCGGCATCTTCGTCCATTCGGGGATCAATCAGCGTGAATATGCCATGCATATCCAGATCGCGAAGCATCAGGCCTGTGATCGAAGAATCGATTTTCGGCCCTATGGGATTTGAAAGGATTAGTTCACTTGAGAGCA
The DNA here is from genome assembly GCA_017634575.1 of Bacillota bacterium. Taxonomy (GTDB): domain Bacteria; phylum Bacillota; class Clostridia; order Lachnospirales; family Bianqueaceae; genus RUG760. The sequence goes on along the minus strand of JAGBND010000054.1, from coordinate 1,860 downwards.
CGGTAAACTCCTTGTTTAAATAGACATAATAAAACATGATTATTGTACCATCCAACGTGGGTTTTCGCAAGGGGATGGTTATAAGGGCTGATCCTGTAATTTGCAATATAAATTACATAATACTATTGACAAGTTTATTAAGATGTGTATAATATTAAATGAAGTGAAAATGAACAGGGTTACATGACATCGATATTCCATCGGTTAAATATAGTCCATGAAGAAAGAAGGTATTTATGGAAAGGCATGGTAAAGAAGCAAAGAGCATGTACTCTTTGATATTAAGCGATGAAGTGGTTTCGGCGGTTGATCGCCTGGCCTATCAGATGAATACCAGCCGTTCCGGCATGATCAACCGGATCCTGGCAGAGTATGTTTCCCTGCTGACGCCGGAAAAGCGGATTCAGACTGTATTTGATGAGATCCAGCAGCTTCTGGCCGGAACCGGATTTCAGCTTTTGATGAAACCCACCAGCAGCATGCTTTCTCTCAGGCAGGCCCTGAACTATAAGTATAATCCCACCATGCGCTACAGTATCGAGCGAATTAACATGGGCGGCGTCTGGCGCCTGCAGCTTAAGGTTCTGCTGCGGTCCCAGAATCAGAGCCTGATCCGATATCTGAACCAGTTTTTCAGGATCTGGCAGGAAGTCGAGAATCAGCTTGGCAATGTGAAAAACGGCTGGTCGATTGAAGATGCCCGCTATTTAAGGCCGCTGCAGGTCCCGCCGGAAGAAGTGTCCGACGAGGATTTCGGACAGCAGATTGCCCGGTATATTCAGGCCCTTGATCAGGCCATGAATTTATATTTCGAACATCTGCCGGCCGATGCCGAAACCATCAGCATGATTGGCACCGTCTATCAGGCGTATTTGCAGGACAGCGCTTATCCAATCAAATAATACACCACCGGAAAGGAGTTTACATAGATTATGAATACACAAAAATTAACACAAAAATCCCTGGAAGCCATTCAGGAAGCAAGAGACATTGGATCGGAATATCACAACCAGGAACTGCAGCAGGAACATGTGCTGCTGGCGCTTGTGCGCCCTGAAGATGGGCTGATCCGTCAGCTGTTAACCAAAATGGGCGTGGACACAGATGCCTTTGCAAAAGAACTGGAACGGAATATCAGCCGTTTTCCGAAGGTGTCCGGATCCACCGCAATGGACAGGGTGTACGTATCCCAGGATTTGAATGATGCCTTCAACGAGGCGGAGCATCAGGCGGAGCAGATGAAGGATGAATTCACTTCCGTAGAACATCTGATGCTGGGACTGATCAAGCGCCCGAGCACGAATCTGCGGGGACTGCTGGGCACCTATCATATTACCGAGAATGCCTTTTTGACAGTCTTAAAGGACGTGCGGGGCAATACCAGAGTTACCAGTGAAAATCCTGAAGAAACCTATGATGTCCTCAAAAAGTACGGTCAGGATTTGGTGGAACTGGCAAGGCAGCAAAAGCTGGATCCCGTGATCGGCCGGGACAGCGAAATCAGAAGCGTGATTCGGATTCTGTCCAGAAAAACCAAAAACAATCCCTGTCTGATCGGTGAGCCGGGCGTTGGTAAAACGGCAATCGCCGAAGGCCTTGCCCAGCGTATCGTAAGAGGCGATGTGCCGGATTCCTTGAAGGACCGCAGCCTGTTTTCGCTGGATATGGGCGCTCTGATCGCCGGCGCCAAATACCGCGGCGAATTCGAAGAAAGGCTGAAAGCAGTTCTGCAGGAAGTCAAAAAAAGCGAAGGCAAGATTATCCTGTTTATCGATGAGCTGCACACCATCGTAGGAGCCGGCCGGACAGAGGGCTCCATGGATGCCGGCAATCTGCTGAAACCTCTGCTGGCCAGAGGCG
>JAGBND010000006.1 GCA_017634575.1 Bacillota bacterium | reverse complement strand
CAACACGTTGTGTAGAGTGTGAAAGATGCGGCACGATTGCTATCATACCCATACAAAGATCCACCCAGGTACGGATATACAGAACAAATACAATTAAATATCTGAAACCAATCAAGTGCTGATGCGGCATAGAACATAAAACACAAAAAGAGCATCAGTCTGGTGATGCTCTACTTTTTTGTCCTTTTTTAGGGATTTTTCATCCAAAAGACAAAGAAATTGGAAGAGAAGAAGGAGAATTGAACAATGGCTGCTAAAACAAGAGCACCTATGCCAAGATCCCAGCGAGCCAAGCAGTTTGCTCCTTTCGCTGCGCTTGTAGGATTTGATCTTGCATTGGAGATGGTAAGGGAAAAACACCGGATGGAACTGGAGAACGAAATCGAAAGGTCTCCGGAACCTGAAATTGTAAAAGAAATCTCTGCAGAAGAAGCAGAGGAACTGCGTCAGACTGATCCAAATATCGAAAATGACCCAATGTACTGGATCGCATAAAATACTGAAGGAATTCGCTTTACGCCTAAAATAGTACGAAAAAACAAGGAGGTCAAAACATGGAGACTGGACGAGTCAAACGGTATGTTCAGGTAAACGCTGATTTTATGCCTGACGGAACTGTTAGCCCGCATAGTGTTACACTTGACGGACAAGAGTTTCTGATCGACAGGGTTGTTAAGGTGGAAGACACCAACAACAGTCAATCATCCAAGGGAAGACGCAGATTTCGAATTGAGATAAAGGGTAAGCAAACGAATCTGTTTCTGGAAAAAGAAAGATGGTATGTGGGAAAGAAAATACCAGCTCAAAAAACATGAAGGGCAGAGGTATGACGAAGATCCGGCATCTGGAAGAGGCCTGCGGTGCCGTAGATGTGGTTCTGACTCCGGAAGAGATTAACTATCTGGAGGAAGCCTATCTGCCTCACGCTATTACGGGGCATAACTAATGAGATACGGGAATCCGGAGATCCTGTCCCCTAGCTCTGGATTCCCCTTTTTTTGTTTGCCTTTTCTTACAGTTGTAGTGTATAATTAAACAGTAAACTATTAGGAAAAGGTGTGTGAAGATGTCACAGAAAAAAGAAATTATCAAGGATCTGACGGTAGGCAGCGTACCCAAGGTATTGCTGTCCTTTTCTCTGCCCCTGTTTTTATCAGGGCTGCTGCAGATGGTCTACAACATGGTCGATATGATGGTGGTTGGCCGCTTTGTAGGTACCGAAGGACTTTCGGCTGTTGCCATCGGCGGAGAAATTCTGCAGCTGATCACGTTTGTGGCCATGGGCTTTTCCAATGCGGGACAAATCCTGATCTCCCGTTATGTTGGCGAAAACCGCAAAGATAAAGTGGGAAAAATGGTGGGGACGTTATTTACCCTCCTGCTCAGCCTGGCCGTCATTATTATGATCGCTTTTCTGTTTTCATATAAAGGAATTATGGCCTGGCTGAATACGCCCGAGGAGATCTGGGAATACACCCGGCAGTATTCGGTGACCTGTATTTACGGCATTATTTTTATCTATGGATATAACCTGGTTTCAGCCATCATGCGCGGTATGGGCGACTCCCGGCATCCCTTTATGTTTATCGCCATCGCGTCGATCATCAATGTTATTCTGGACATTCTCCTGGTGGGCCCGCTCCATATGGGACCGCTGGGGGCAGCTCTGGCCACTGTCATCGGTCAGGCGGTCAGCTTTATTTTCGCGCTGATTGTGCTGTATAGTCATCGCAAACAGATTTATTTCGATTTTAAACCGAAGAACTTCAGAATATCCAAAGAGGTCGTCGGCCCGCTGGTATCGCTGGGGATTCCCATGGTGATTCAGTCGGCGGCCGTTACCTTCTCCATGCTCTTTGTCAATTCCTACATCAACACCTACGGTACCGTGGCTGTTGCGGTGACCGGTGTCGCCCGGAAGCTGGAAATGATGATCGGCGTGATTTCCCAGGCGATTTCTTCAGCCGGCGGCGCCATGATTTCCCAGGCGCTGGGGGCCGGCAAGATCAAGCGGGTGCCGAAAATTGTTTATACGGCTCTTTGGGTGGTGGCGATTCCGGCAGCGGTTATGGCCGTGATCACGGTTTTCAGGCCTGAATGGCTGTTTGGACTCTTTTCTGCCGATGAAGCCGTGCTGGCTATGGCAGTCAGCTATATTCCCATCGCCCTGGTGCAGTATCTTGGCGCTACCCTTCGGCCTGCGAATTTTGCTCTGATCAACGGATCCGGCAATTCCCGGCTGAATCTGATGGTGGCTCTCTTTGACGGCATTATCTGCCGCATCGGCTTTGCGCTTCTTTTGGGTCTTGCCTTTGGTATGGGAATCCGCGGTTTCTGGTATGGAAACGCCCTGGCCGGTCTGGTGCCCTTCGTGATCGGCGGGATCTATCTGATCAGCGGCACCTGGAAGCAAAGAGCCTCTGCGGTGTAAACACAGGAAACACAGAACCTTAAATCAGCGTGATTATCCATTATCCTTTGGCGGACAGTTTGTCAAGGCCTTCGCCACCTCCGCTGACCCGGCAGTATCGTCCCTACGTGGACGGTATCCTGGTGACCTTCTCCGGATCCTCCGAAGCCCTGGCCAGAATCGTGGCCGGCCTCGAGGAGCCTGTGAATAAAGGAATATAAAAAACCTGCCAAAAAGGATACACTATTGATATTATTCATACATTTCTGATAGATTCGTGCCGATGCAAGTTGTATAATCGATGTTAACATTAGGCACGAATCTAAAAAGGAGTATGTAACTATGGCGAAAACAAAAAAAGTCAAAGGTCCGGAATCCGTCGGCTTTAAGGAGATTTTCGGCGTTACCACGCTGGCAACCAACAACGGTTTCGCTGCCATCTTTATGTCGACCATGTTCATGACCTACATGACCGATTACGCAGGCCTGGGCGCCTGGGGCGCTACGCTGGCCACCGCGCTGCTGCTGGCTGCACGAATCATCGATGCGGTGGATGATCCCATTCAGGGGTTCATCATGGACCGCGGCAAAGTAGGCAAACACGGAAAGTACAAGCCCTTCTTTCTGCTTTCCATCATCATGACGACCATTGGCGTCGTCACCCTTTATTCTCTGCCGGATGGCATCGTGACGACTCCGGCACTGGTCACCATCTGGGTTATCTTCTTCTACTTTGTGTACGATATCGGTGCGTCCTTCTATAACGCGAACCTGCTGTACCGTACCATGACCAACGATCCGGAAGAGCGGGCCAAGCTGCTGGTGGGTCCCCGTCTGTGGGTGATGATTATGGGTATGATGGGCTCCGCCATGGCTGCGGCCACGGTCACCATCCAGAAGATCACCGGAAGCTACAAAACCGCATATATGATCCTGGCCATGGCGGTGATGGGTCTTTCCACGGTGATTTCCATTGTGGGCTGGTTCATATGCAAGGAGAAGCATGTGGTGGAACAGGATCCCGATGAGAAGGTTAAAATCTCTGACTTCTTCGAGCTGTTCAAGACCAACAAGCCCATGCTGATCGACTTTCTGAAGAACATCTTCACCGGCTTTATCTGGACCTTCCTGTTTGCGGCGCCTGTGTATTATGTGAAATACGCGTACTGCGCGGATCTGACCACCGGCGAAGTCAACATGGCAACCTTTGCTACCTACTCCATGATCGTCTCGCTGATGATGCTGTTCCCGCTGCTTCTGGGTACGATTATTGCCAATCCTGTGCTGAAGAAGTTCAAGGGCGACTTTGTCAAGATGCACCGGTTTGACCTGCTCTGCCAGGGCGGCGCCGGCCTGCTGATGTTTATCGGCCAGGTTCTGGGCATTCTGCAGAAGGTTCCCGCTTTCTTCTTCGTATGCATGTTCCTGATGGCGCTGGCCATTGGTATCGACTTTGTGCCCGGTTCCTCCATCGGTATGGAGATCATGGACTACACCATTTACTCCTCCGGCAAGGACCGTTCCGCGCTGACGGGCGTGCTGGGCAAGTTCCTGGAGAAGGCCCAGTCCGCAGTTTCCTCCGCGCTGGTGGGCGGTATCCTGATTGCCATCGGTTACCAGGTGGACTCCGTCACCGGCAACTATGTGGGCGACATCGCCAAGATGCCCACCCTGCTGACCTGGATGATCGTGGTCATGGGCGCGCTGCCGGCCGTCATGGCGGTTATCGGTGTGCTGATTCTGAACAAGTACCCCATCGATCAGGAAAAACGGAAAGAGATTCAGGCTTTCATCGCCGAGCATCAGACCAAGAAGGAAATCGACTAAACCCAATTTTTTCAAGAGAAACACGCCTCACCCCCGGTGGGGCGTGTTTGCATTTGCCTGCTTTTTGTGCTATGATTTTTTGTAATCATATCGGAGAGGGGTGGGGTAAATGGCATCCAGTCAGGAGAGTCTTCCGGAGATCTGGAAAAGTGATACTGAGTTTCTGCAGCTCATCAGCGAGCTGTCGGGCCTGTCCATTGCCCTGTGGCAGACCGGAAAGCCGCTGACGGAACGGAGCTGGACCAGCCAGAAGAGGCGGAATCATCCCTGCTTCCGGCAGGATCAGCTGCGAAGCTCTCTGGAGGAGTACACCCGGAGCGACAAGCCCTGCGTGTTTCTGGAAACCGAGCAGATGATCTACGGCATCATGCCCATCGGTCCTTTTTCCCTGGTCATCGGGCCGGCGGCCATCTGGTCCGTTTCCGAGGCATCGCTGAAGAGCTATGCCAGGGACCATCATTTGGACGAGCCCATTCCCATTCCCATGAAGGAACCGGAAACCATCGTCCGGCTGATGAATCTGATTCATCTTCACTTTACAGGCACCGCCGTTCCCAGGCAGGAGATTCCGATGACCAATCCTGCGCTGGAAAACTGGCAGAGCGTCCGGGACCTGGAGGAATACCAGCTGGACCAGTCGGAAAACGACCGGGGGCACCAGGCGGGCGTTGATTATGAGAATCACCTCATGCAGACGGTCCAGAGCGGCGATGTGGATGCCCTGAAGACCCTCATGGTGGGGCCCGGCGTGGACTATTCCAAGATTGTGCAGATCTCCGACGAACACAGCAAGGACTATGAATATCTGATTGTTTCGATTATCTCCCTGTGCACCCGGGCGGCGGTGGCGGGGGGCGTCGGGGTGGAGCCGGCCTATCAGCTGGGGGACGTCTTTCTGAAGCGGCTCAGCCGGGCTGTACTGAGGAACGAGTCATTCCTGCTGCTGGGCTACCGGGCGACGATCGAGTTTACTGAGCTGGTGAAGCGCTCCCGGGAGGAGAGAAGCCGCCTTTCCTATGTGAACGAGTGCAAGGATTACATTGAGAAGAATCTGCGCAAGGACCTGAAGGTCAGCGATATTGCGCCGGCCATCGGGGTCAGCCGCACCTACCTGTCCCGGCTCTTTTCCCAGGAGGAGGGCATTACGATTCAGCAGTATATTCAGAAGGAAAAGTGCAGGCACGCGGCGCAGATGCTGCAGTATTCGGATCATTCCATTGCGCAGATTGCCCTGTATCTGGGCTTCTCTTCTCAGAGCTATTTTGGGGCCTGCTTCCAGACCTGGTACGGGATGACGCCCAGGGCCTACCGCAAGTCGAAGCGGTAATTTGATACATCAGTGACATAATTGGCACACGGCTAATAGATTGAGAAAAGATCCTCTGTTACAATTTCTGATATACCTCAAAGGCTGTTCGAAGGAGGGCAGGATGCGGAAACTTTCTTTTAACCAGAACTGGCTGTTTAACGGCAAAACCATTACTTTACCCCACGATGCGCAGATCACGGAAAAGCGCGGCCCCAAAACTTCCAATGGCGGCCACGGTTATTTTCCCGGCGGCGTCTATACCTATGAAAAAACCTTCCTGGCCCCCCTCCGAATGGGCCGGCAAGGATGTACTTGTTGAATTTGAAGGCGTTTACAAAAATGCTTCCATCAGCCTGAACGGCCAGGAGCTCTGCTTCCATCCCTACGGCTACACGGGCTTCTTTGTGCCTCTCACTGATCTGAAAATCGGGGAGGAAAATACCCTCACTGTGGTGGCGGATAACTCCAAGCTTCCCAACTCCCGCTGGTATTCCGGCGCGGGCATCTATCGTCCGGTCTGGCTTTATGTCTGCGAAAATGGCGGACTCACGCCCGAAAGCGTGAAGATCAGTACCGAGAGCATCAATCCGGCGGTGATCCGGGTTCAGTCTCCGGTCTCCGTCCGAGCCGAGGTGGCAGGAATCACCGGTGAAGGCACCGACTTTACCCTGACCATTCCGGAAGCCCGGCTCTGGAGCGCGGAGGAGCCCAACCTCTATACCGCGAAGATCACCGCCGCTGAGGGCGATGAAACCGAAGTCACCTTCGGCATCCGTCAGATCACCTGGTCCAACAAGGGCCTGTTTATCAACGGCAAAGAGACCCTGCTGCGGGGCGGCTGTGTCCACCACGACAGCGGTATTCTTGGCGCCGCCACCTATGCGGAAAGCGAAGAGCGCCGGGTACGGATCCTGAAGGAAAACGGCTTCAATGCCATCCGTTCTTCCCACAACCCAGCCTCCGCCGCCATGCTGGAGGCCTGCGACAGGCTCGGCATGTACGTCATGGATGAGACCTTCGATATGTGGTACAACCGCAAAAATCCCTACGACTACGGCCTGGACTTCAAGGACTGGTGGGAAAAGGATACCACCGCCATGGTGGTCCGGGATTACAATCATCCCTCCGTGATCCTCTATTCCATCGGCAACGAGGTGGCGGAGCCCTGCGAGCAGAAGGGCATCGATGCCGGCCGGGCCATGGTGGATCTCTGCCACCGGCTGGATCCCACCCGGCCTGTCACCTGCGGCACTAACCTGATGATTATCGGCCGGGCCGCCAAAGGCCAGGGCATCTATCAGGATGGCGAGCAGAAGACCGGCGGCAAAGAAGGCAAGCCGGAGAAGGAAGGGCAGAACGCCAGCCTGATGTTCAATATTATGGCTTCCTTTGTGGGCTCCGGCATGAACAAGGGCGGCAACTCCCCGAAGATCGACGCCCTGACCACGCCTTTCCTTGACTCTCTGGATATCGCCGGTTACAACTACGGCTCCGGCCGTTATCCCCTGGAGGAAAAGGCTCATCCGAACCGTGTGCTGTTCGGCAGTGAGACCTTCCCCCAGGATATCTGGAAAAACTGGCAGATGGTCAAGAAGTACCCCTATCTGGTGGGAGATTTCATGTGGACCAGCTGGGACTACCTGGGCGAGGCCGGCATCGGCGCCTGGAGCTATACCGGCGGCATGCCCTTCAATCGGCCCTATCCCTGGATTCTCGCCGGGGCGGGAGTCATCGATATTCTCGGTATTCCCGACGGCAGCTGCAAATATGCCTCCACCGTCTGGGGCCTGGAGAACAATCCTGTCATCGCCGTGCGTCCCGTCAACCATCCCGGCGTGCGGCCTTCCAAATCCGTATGGCGCGGCACCAACGCCATCATGTCCTGGAGCTGGGCGGGCTGCGAAGGAAACAAGGCCTTTGTCGAAGTCTATTCCGATCAGGCCCAGGTGGAGCTGCTGCTGAACGGCAAATCCCTTGGCCGGAAGAAAGTCAAAGAATGCAAAGCCTATTTTAAAGTCAAATATGCCCCCGGCACCCTCACCGCCGTCTCCTTTGATGCGGGCGGCCGCGAAACCGGCCGCAGCGAGCTGATCTCCGCTTCTGGTCCGGCACGGATCGCAGTCCGGCCGGAGAAGGCCAAAGTCATGGCCGGCGAGATCCTGTATGTCCCGGTGAATATCGAGGGTCCGAACCACATCGTAGAGTCCGCCGCGGACCGTAAGCTCTCTGTTACTGTCGATGGCGGCGAACTGCTGGCCTTTGGCAGCGCCAATCCCTGCACCGAGGAGCAGTATCATACCGGCAGCTTCACCACTTACTACGGCCGCGCCCTGGCCATTGTCCGGGCCGGGGAAAGCGGAAATGTTACCGTGAAAGCCACCGATGGAAAGGAAACGGCATCCGCAGCGGCAGAAATCGAAAGCAATTAACCGGAGTGCGATATGAAACAGGTTTTCAATCCCTATCTTCCATTATATGAATATGTTCCTGACGGAGAGCCCCATGTGTTCGGCGACAGAGTATACATCTTTGGCAGTCACGATGCCTTTAACGGCAAAAAATTCTGTCCCAATGATTATGTCTGCTATTCCGCTCCGGTGACGGATCTGACCGACTGGCGTTATGAGGGCGTGATCTACCAGAAGACCCAGGATCCCCGGATGGCTGATGGCTCTCACGAGCTGTGGGCGCCGGATGTGGTGCAGGGAAAGGATGGCCGGTATTATCTGTACTACTGCCCGGATGACAGCATCAGGTCCATCGGCGTGGCGGTCTGTGACCGCCCGGCAGGGCATTATGAGTTTTACGGACTGGTGAAGGATGCCGATGGCGGCATTCTGGGTGAGCGGAAGGGCGATACCATCGCCTTCGATCCGGGCGTGTTCATCGATGATGCTGGAGAGATTTACCTCTATTCCGGCAACGGACCCCGGACAAAAAGGGAGATCGGCAAGGAACCGAAGGCTTCCATCGTGGCCACGCTGCAGGATGATATGATCACGCTGAAAACCGAGCCGAAAAAGCTGCTGCCTGTCTTGGGTGAGTCGGAAGGCACCGGCTTTGAAGGACACGAATTTTTCGAGGCCAGCTCCATCCGAAAGATCCAGGGACGTTACTATCTGATCTACTCGTCACTGACGAACCATGAGCTCTGCTATGCGGTGAGCAGCCGGCCTGACGGAGACTTCCGTTATGGCGGCGTGGTGATATCCAACTGCGATCTGTTTCCGGGCAAAGACGGGAAGCCCCTGGCCTGCTTCGGCAACAATCACGGTGGTCTGGAAGAGATCAACGGCAAATATTATATCTTCTATCACCGGGAAACCAACCGCAGCATCTGCAGCCGCCAGGGCTGCGCCGAAGAAGTGAAAATCCTCCCGGACGGCACCATCCCCCAGGTGGAAATGACCTCCTGCGGGCTGAACGGCGGACCGCTGAAAGCGGAGGGGTCCTTCCCGGCAGGAATCGCCTGCAATCTCTATGGCAAGGTAACGCCCACCTACTCCCATCCCATGGCGATGCTGAACCGGCATCCTTACATCACCCAGGATGGGCCCGACTGGTCCTGGGGCGACGGCACAGAGCCGCCCAGGTCCTATATCGCCAACGGGAAAAACGGCCTGGTGGCGGGATTTAAGTACTTCGATCTCACCGGCGCGGAAAGGATTACCCTGCGGCTGCGGGGCACGGCCCGCGGGCAGCTGTTTATCCGCACGGACCCCCGGGGCGAGGCTCTTGGAACCATCGCTGTCCATCCATCGAAGGAATGGACTTCCTATACCGTCCCGCTGATTCCATGCACCGGAACCAGAGCCCTCTACCTCTGTTATGAGGGAAGAGGCAAACTGGATATTCTGGACTTTTCTTTTTAGCAAATAACTGTTCGGGCGGTCCTGGACAGATACTTAAATCTTACCGAAGGAGAATCTCAATGGAATTTTCAAAGGAACAGATCGCGGCCATGTTCGGAGGCTTCATTCCTCCGGAAGAACATCCCTTCCCGGAACATATCCTTCAGGCCAGAACCATCGCCGCCGATGGCATGGTACTTCTGAAGAATGAAAACCACACCCTCCCGGCGGCGCCGCAGAAGGTGGCTCTTTTCGGTGCGGGCGCAGTGGATACCGTAGCCTGCGGCACCGGCAGCGGCTATGTCTCGGCACCCATGGTGAACGTGCGGCAGGGACTGGAAAACGCCGGATTTACCATCACTTCTCAGGCATGGCTGGACCGCTTCAGCGCAGAAAGCAAGCGCGTCAATGACGCGGATACCACCCTGTCTCAGTTGGACCGGTTCTTCAGCGGTATGAAAATCCTGATCGATGAAATCGAAGTCACGGAGGAGGATCTGAAAAGCGCCGGCGAGGCGAAGCTCGCCGTCTATGTGATTCGGAGAAACGCGGGTGAAAACGGCGACAGGGACGCTGTCCCGGGCGATTATTACCTGAGCGACAGGGAGGCAGCAAACCTGGCCAGGGTGGCCGCTTTCTTTGAAAAGACCGTGGTAGTGCTGAATACCACCGTCGTGGATGCCAACTTCCTCTATGAGATTCCCGGGATCGATGCCGCCGTGCTGATGAGCCTGGCCGGCATGGAGGGCGGCAATGCCCTGGCTGACATTCTGACCGGCAGGAAGAACCCAGCCGGACACCTGACGGATACCTGGGCAAAGAAATACAGTGACAATCCCGCTTCTGCCACCTTCGGCAAAAACGACGGACAGTCCCTGCAGGAGGATTACTGCGAGGATATTTTCGTGGGCTACCGCTACTTCGATACTTTTGGCATCGATCCGCTGTTTCCCTTCGGCTACGGTCTCAGCTATACCACCTTCGACATGTCCTTAACGGCCTTCGATGCCGACTGGCAAGAGGCCAAGCTAAGGGTTAAGGTTACAAATACCGGTACTGTCAGCGGCCGGGCTGTCCCGCAGGTTTATGTCACGGCTCCGGAGGGCCGTCTGCCAAAGCCTTATCGGGAGCTGAAGGGCTTTGCCAAGACAAAGGAGCTTGCCCCGGGAGAGGCTGAGCTTCTGGATATTCGCGTCCCCATGGAGAGCCTTTCCTCTTATGACGAAGAAAAAGCGGCCTTTGTGATGGAGCCTGGCCGGTATCTGTTCCGTCTCGGAGAGCACAGCCGTCATACCGCTGTCGCAGCGCAGATTTCCCTGGATGAGGAATCGGTGCTGCGTCAGGTGAGAAATGAAGTCCGGCCGGATCACGAGATCGAGTTTCTGACGCCGCCTGCGCGCAGAGAGGAGGAGGCCTCCCCGAGCCATATCGTGTCTCTGAAAGCCAAAGACTGCCCCACTGTGGATGGGGCCTGCCATACCCGGGAGGCGGATCAGCTGAACCGGCAGCGCTTCGCCGCAGCGGAGTCCGCACCCGAGGCAACCCTGATCGATGTCAAAGAGGGCCGGGTTTCCCTCGACAGCTTTGTCAAGTCTCTGGAGCCGGAGGTACTGTTCCGGCTGGTTGCCGGTTCTGCTTTTGAAACTCCCTATGAAACCAAAAGCCGTCTGAAGAAGCCGGTTCATCTGGTGAATGGCCCCACCTCCAGCGGCGCTACCTCAAAAATCTTTACTGAGTCTCTGGCCATCCCCGAGCTGCGGATGACCGATGGTCCCGCAGGCCTTCACTTAGGTTTCTGCCAGACGACCTGCAATCCCGTCGGAATATTGATTGCGCAGACCTTCGACTGTGAAGAGGCAAGACTCTACGGCGAGGGAATCGGTAAGGAACTGGGATTTTATCATCAGGCTGTGATCCTGGGACCGGGAATGAACATTCATCGTGACCCCCTTTGCGGCCGCGCTTTTGAATATTTCTCCGAGGATCCGCTGCTGACGGGAGCCATGGGCGCGGCCTCCGTGATGGGTGTTCAAAAGACTCCGGGAGTGGGCGTTTCCATCAAGCATTTCTGCTGCAACAATCAGGAGCAGGATCGCCCCATCACCAACGCCACCGTTTCCGAGCGTGCCCTTCGTGAGATCTACCTGAAGGGCTTTGAGATGACCATTCGCCAGGCCAATCCCATGACAGTGATGTCGAGCTATAACTGTGTAAATGGAACCCATACCTCCTCCCACTATGAACTCCTGAACGAGGTGCTCCGGGGAGAATGGGGCTTCAAGGGTCTCGTCATGACCGACTGGGGAAGCCAGAGTCAGAAGCCTTACGATATTCACGCAGGCAATGATCTGATCATGGGCGGCTACCGCAGTGACTTTCTGGCGGCGGCTTATTACGGAAAAGAGCCGGAATTCGCGGAAGATGGCTATGTGAAGAGTATAGACTATCCCATCTACGGCGGCTTCATGACCGACCATGTGGAGTTCTGGAATTCCTTTGAGCCCGGTCCGAAAGGAACGGATACCGTTGCCGTCAAGGTGGCCGCCGGAGTCCCGTTAAACGGGAAGATAGCGGCACTGGCCGAGCAGGGCACCGCAGCCGTTACTGAAAACGCAGATGGCAGCAGGACAGTAATATACCGTGGCGTTAACCGAGGCAAATGGCTGGACCTCGACGATATGCGCGCCTGCGCAGCCAGGGTCCTGAATATGATCATGCATTCCATTTCCTACGATCTGATGACGGGGAAAGAAGCCTAAAGCATAAAAGCCTGAGAGAAACAAATCTCTCAGGCTTTATAGCACGGCTACCGCACAAATGCGGCAGTTGTGGAAAATACCGCCAATCCCGAATGATGTGGACGATGTGAGCTTGAGGCTAAGGGAGGACGACACATGTTCTGGTCCAATTACGGAATGAGGATATGACGAGATAGCCGGAAAGCTGAAAGGTGAAGAGATCCCGATCCCCATCAACAGCCACAATGCAGCAGATTCAAACAGAAAAGTGGTTCAGGTACCAAAAGGATATCATTCTGTCTTGAGGATCGACGGGAACACTGGTATACTCAAAGACAATTAATCGGGAGGCTTTAAATTATGAAATCTTTTCAGAATCCCATCATCCCGGGGTACTATCCCGATCCTTCCATTTGCCGGGTAGGCAACGACTATTATCTGGCTTGCTCCAGCTTTGAAATGGACCCGGGCATCCCCGTCTTTCACAGCCGGGATCTGGTCCATTGGGAACAGATCTGCAACGCGGTATCCCGTGAGAACGGCTTTCACGTAGAGCGGAACTGCGGTGTCGGCGGCGTCATGGCCCCGACCCTCCGGTACAGGGACGGACTGTTCTACATCATAAACACCAACTTTGCCGATAAGGGCAACTATATCGTGACGGCCAAAGATCCCGCGGGACCCTGGTCTGACCCTCACTGGCTGGACGATGTGCCAGGCATCGATGCTTCTTTGTTTTTCGATGACGACGGACAGGCCTATATCCTGGGAACAGGCAATGTCTGGGACAATGGGACGGGTGTTAAGGAGCGTGGCATCTGGATGGCCAGATACGATATTGAACGATTTCAGACGGCCGGCGAGCCGGTCACGATCTTCAACAGCGCGCTGCGCGGTGCCGCCTCGCCGGAAGCGCCTCATCTGTACCATGTGGGAGAATACTACTACCTGATCATCGCGGAAGGAGGCACGGAGCATTATCATTCCGTGGTCGTCGCCCGCTCAAAGGAACTGTTCGGCTTTTACGAGAATAATCCTGCGAACCCTGTCATGACGCATCGACATATGGGATTCACCTGCCCTATCACGAACGTTGGCCATGCCGATCTCGTGGAGCTGCCTGACGGAAGCTGGTACGCCGTCATGCTCGCGTCCAGACTGATTGAAGGCAATCATAAGAACCTGGGTAGGGAGACCTTTATGTGTCCGGTCATCTGGGAGCGAGGCTGGCCACTGTTCAGTCCGGAAAGCGGAAGGCTGGACTGGGAATACCCGGCGCCTGACCTTCCCGAGGCACCCGTGAAAGCAGAAGAGACCTTCGATCATTTTGACGAAGAAAAGCTGCGCCTTTACTGGACGACCTGGGGAACGGCGCCCGAAGGCGTCTACCGGCTCGAAAATTCCTGCGCATCCCTGCAGTGCGTACGGCAGCGTCCCGATGATGAGCTGGAGCCGATGCCGATAGAAAATGTCCTTCATACGGATCATTTTGCCGCATTTCTGGCCCGCCGACAGCGGAGCACGGACTGCACTGCCGCATGTCAGATGCACTTTGTTCCAAAGGATGCGGAATCAGCCGGGCTGGCTGTCGTTCAGGCTATGAACCACCAGGTTCATCTGCAGCTGGCGCTTTCAGACGGAAAACCGGTCCTGCAGGCCGTGATCGTGACAGCAGACTACAATCATCCGCCTTATATCCCCGGATTTGAAGGACTCACGACGCGCCGGATCGTTGCCCAGGCGCCCTGGGAGGAAGAGGACGTGGTGCTGCAGATCGAGATGAGGGGACAGACCTGGAAGCTTCGATACGGAAAGGACAGAGAGCATCTTTCCGATCTGGCGACCATCGACGGAAGCATCATCAATCCGGAAAAAGTAGGATGCATGTGCGGCACCCTGATCGGGATGTTTGCGACCGGCGGCGGAGCGGACAGCAGCAACCGGGCGGACTTCGACTGGTTCGAACTCAAGTAAGGTGAGCATCGGAATCCCTGTGAAAACTAAGACGAAGGCCAACTGTCCACAGATTTCGCAGCCTTTGATATAATTAGTGTACTAGACATCAAAAAAGACTTGAATTATTCGGAACAGCAAAAAACAGCCAGTTCGAAGCTGGCTGTTTTTTACTGATTGCTTGGAAGCCTGGTTTAGTTGCTTAGCTCAGATATTGTTTCAGATTTTTGGATCCAATGTCACTCACAAACCAACCCGGGGAGCATCCTGTTGATGCTTCGCTGCTTCAACAACGCTGAGCTGATGCCCTTCGTTGACATGGGCGCCCTGCTTGTCCGCGCCGTAGTTGGCAAGGGATACGCCGTTTCTGCCATCAGGTTCGGTTTTGCGAACCTCGTTGATCCTGTCGACCAGTGTTTCTGCCTTATCCTTTGCAAAATCACTGACCTCTGCCAGTTCTGCGAGTACATCCAGACTCTGGTCAAAGCGGTTACGTCCGTCCTGATCGCGTCGGATGCTTTTTTTGCCTTTCATATAGTCTTCGTTGTTCTTGAAGATATTGGTCAACTGTTCTTCATATGTATGATCTCTGCCTAGATCAATGTTTTTCAGGCTGTTGACCAGCTTTGCCCACTTCTGGGTGCGCCCATCAGGAGCGTCCATCTGGTTAGCCATATTTTTCAGCTTCGTGAGAACTGCACGCTGTTTCTCCTTACTCGCTTTAAAAGGATTGGTCATCCCCATGACAACATCGCTTTCTTTGCCACTCAGCAGCAGGCGCGCTCTAGCCGGATTTTTGGCAAGCTGCTTGAAAGTGGGCTGTTTCAGCAATGCATTCGCTCCCTTACGGATGCTGCTGACAGAAAACTCTTCATGTTCATGCTTAAGTGTAGAAGCAGCAAGAATCTTAGCTAACGATTCAGCTTCTTTACCTGCAGCCGGATACTTATGGATATAGAGGTAATCATCATAGTTCTTTTTAGTCCCTACATGAAGGCCGGGAGCCTCAAGCGGCTCAACTGCACCGACCTGCTCTTCCGGTGCCATCAGCCCTTTTTTAGCGCTCTTTTCTTTATAGATCTTCTCTGCAACATCATCGGTAGTGTTGAAGACCTCCATCACTCCTGGAACGGAATACTCATCAACAGATTCTAGATTCAGTCCTCCGCTGGCCCATTTCATTGTGTTTTTCAGTTCGTTTAGATTGTCCTTATTCAGGTTGTCGCATTGTTTAGCCATCACGGAAATGAAATTGACCTGTTCATCGATTTTTCCTTCGTTATAGTCTTTGATGGCCTTATCCATTGATTCCCGGGTGGTTCCCGGCAGCGGCTGCGCTCCTGTCTTTTCATTGATTGCGGAAATCAGATTATAGAGTGTGCGAGAGGTTTCACGCAGTTGTTTGCCCGCAGTATAATCCAGTATACCAGGGTTTTCCTTCAGGAATTTTTCGGCCCCGCGGTAAAACTGAACAAGATGTTCATAGGCGTTACGATCCTCTGGACGTTTGTTGTCACCGTAGGACAGGTTTTTCTCCGGCACATATTTTAACAGCTCTTCGAAATTTCTTTCATGCGGCATGGCTTTTGCTCCTTTGCTTGTATATTCTGTATATTTGAACTTTTTTCTTAATGTAAGGAAATAGTAGCATTGATTTACATGAAAATCAATAGATCTCTGGATAAAGGCATAAGATTGGCATAAATCATCCTTACGGGCTGAGTATATCTATGAGTCGGATTTTGATTTCATATATGGTCTTCCATATGCTGTTTTTATGCCATATAAAGGCGCATGCTTGACAGGAGAAGGAACATAGGTTAATCTGATACAACTAAAACGATTTTGAACAGCTGCAATATAGTATAAAGCGCACGATGTCAATAAATTATAAGGAGGAACAGCCATGCCTTCATCCGAACAGATCAAACGGCAGGAGCTCGAACAGTTAAGAAACTATTACAAGAAGAAGGATCCATATTCTCTGGTAAGCCATTTGGAAGAAGTCATTCCAATGGATTATAATGACGATAGTCCCTATGTTCAGGCCTTGCAGGACTTTGTACAAGAGCTTGGTGAGAGCAAGGATAAGTCCAAGCAGGATTTTCTGGTCAGCATATGGAGCCAGATGGGAACACGGTACGGAGAGCGTACACTGGAAACCGGTAAAAGGGTGGAAGATATCAAGCAGCACTTGATAAATCAGGAAACAGAGGGGTTGGAAGTCTTAACGACCGAAAACGAAAAGAACATTGAGAAAATGTCCAGAACCTTTGCCACTTCGCGGACAGAGAGCGGACGTTCCTTGGCTCGTCTAAATAATATATCCTCTTCACTAAAGTTTCTGGGTTTTGTTCGAAACGCACAGATTCCTTTTGAGCTTCAAACTAGATGCTTTGGTGCATTTCAAGAGGCAGGTAAGAAGGCTGTTGACGCGGATCCCAGATTTGACGCAGAAACGAAGAAGCGCTTAAGAAAAGCAGGTGATGCCGTTGATAGCAACTTCATCATGTTTTCATCCAAAGGAAATGTTTTCGGCCAAAATTATCTTAGTATTAATGCAGATCAGAGAGAAGGCTTTGTCTTTGAAAAAAAGGATAATATCTTTGGGCATCTGAAAGGTCTTAGTAATCTGCAGCTGCACGAATACCTCTTAGAGCTGGAATCGGATCGAAAGCACGCCAAGGCATTTGAAACACATATCAAAGCGCTTGGCGAGATGTCAGCGATGCTCCTTAAGCAGCTGAAGGAAAAGACGCCGGAGAATATCAAACAGACGCCTACTTATAAAGAACTGGAGGAGAGCCTTGAAAAAGGCAACCGGTATAATGAAAACCAATATATTTACGGTGCCGAACCGGATGACATGATGAAGGATCTGGCCAAGATCAAAAACGCGGCTGAGAAGTTCCCGGATCAAGATCTTTCTGCTGCTGTTTTAAAGGCGGTTGCAGGAACGGAAGCATCGATCAAAGCAGATCTTGAGGGCGGAATGGAGGCACTTTCCAAGAAAAACGGTTCCTTTGATTATTGTCGTTCTGATTCTATTGAAGCAGATATAAAGCGGGTACAGGCAGAGATAGAATTCAGGCAGCTCGCAAAGCATCCGAATTATGCGGAGATCAAGACTGCGAATCAGTGGGCTGGTTCCTACAGCAATCAGCAGGAGGAATTGATAGGTTTTAAAGAAAAGATCCGAAGCTCTCTTTACTATACGAAGCTGAGCCGCATGAATCTGGCGAAGGATAAAGAAGGTCGTACGGATATTCAGGACCGGAATAAGCATAAGGAGTATTATGCGCTGACAGAAAAAGCGGCAGCGCTTTCCGATATCGACCTGGAAAATATGACGCCAAAGCAGATCCTTCAGAAGATGAGAGAAGCGAAAGAATCGGCGGATCAGTATGTGGCTTCCCACGCAGGGCTTTCGAACTTATCCAAAGGCTGGTCAGGAAAAGGGCAGGAACGGACGCAGAACGCCAGACAGATCAGTGAGGCTTTGGATGAGCAGATCAAAGCGCTGGAGGCTGATGTCAATAAGTTCACAGTCACTATGGGCGAAGGGGAGACCTTTGCCGAGCGATATGCCAAATTGGAACAGGAAAAGAATACCTGGCGATCTAAAGCAGCTGTGCTCAGAGCCGAAGCAATGACAGAGATAAGACAGCCTTCTGATGTCAAGATCGGGAACCGGATCAAAAAGTATCAGCAGGAGAATGCCGAGTTCGAGAGCCCCAGCTCTGAAAAGGGGAATGGTACGATCATGGTGAGTGCGTCTTACGCTGCCATCAAAAGTCTTCAGAAGCTTGGTAAAGCGATTCATTTACAGGAATTTACCGAGGAGCAAAAAGGGCAGGTCGTCAAGCATATCGGCCGGATCATTGCTTATGATACGCGTCCGTTTGATGAAAAGAAGGATATGACCGATAACGAATACAAGAAATTTGTCGGCGATCTGGGCACAAACAATCAGTTCAAAGAAGCTCTGAAGCGGACGATGGGTGACATTACGCCTAAGAATCTGGAAAGATTCCTAACCAATCCGGACATGTCCAAAGAATTTGCGATGAAATTTGCGGATGTTCGAAAGGAAACCTTTGATGTCGATGCGGCCAGGCCCTCAAAAGTACCGGAGATTCAGCAGGAAGGGCCGGAACTGCAGCCTTCGCTCGTGTAGAGGAATAGGGTCAAAGAACTTTCAGATAGATCTTGACTTTCATGTTCATGGTAATCTTCTGTGCGCGAAAAACATAAAACCATGTCCAATAAATTGTATAGTGATTTAAACAAAAATGGCCCTGAAAATTTTATATATTGCCCTCGGATCCTTTATTTATGCGGATTCGTGGGCTTTTTGTGTCTATCCGCGTCAAATCAGGCCCTTGACAGGTCTTTTTTGCAGGCGTATAATGCGAAACATAAGAAGACAGCGAGCGTTGCTGATAGAATTCGGAGGCATATTATGAGACATAAAGATCCTGAAAAGATGCAAAAAATCGTAGATTTTGTCGATTCATATTTTATGGAAGCTAAAGAGACGCCTTCGGTCCGGGAGATTGGCAGAAAGCTGCAGATGGACCAGGGAAATGTTTACCGTTACCTGATTGAGATGCGGGATAAAGGCATGATCACATATGACGGAGATATTATCGGAACCCCGGCCGTACAGAAACACATGCGGGGAGGAGCGATCGCTGCGCATGTCGGTTCCATCCGCTGCGGCACGCCGGAATTTGAAGAGCAGGATATCGATGCTTACTATACACTGCCGGAGGCTATCTTTGGTAAAGGTGAGTTTTATATCCTGACAGCCAAGGGTGACTCTATGATTGAAGCCGGAATCGAGGAAGGAGATCTGGTAGTTGTTCGAAAGACGCATGAGGCACAGAAGGGAGATATCGTTGTCGCTCTGCTGAATGGTGAAAATACATTAAAGCGGCTGAAGATCTTCCGTGGAAAGTATTCTCTGCATCCGGAGAACAGCAGCATGAAGGATGTTCCCATCAGAAAAGAAGACGAGTTCTATATCCAGGGCGTGGCGACGCATGTTATCAAGCATATTGCTTCATCCATTGATAAACTGAAGTAGAGGGTTGAAATGGTAAGTTTACGACACTTCATAGCAGAGGACATTCCGGCACTGCAGCCGATTTAGGGTCAATTACCCCGCCCCATAAAGGGGCGAGGCTTGCTAAGGGCAACGCATCCCTGTATGGTTTAAGAGTTTGCAGCTCGCCCAGCTGGTCCTGACGTCGTAGCTCTAAGCTATGCTCCCAGCCTGTACTTAAGCGAGTAT
>JAGBND010000053.1 GCA_017634575.1 Bacillota bacterium | reverse complement strand
GGACAGCCTTACGCTGTCTCAGATCGAGGGGATGGTTCAAAAAGGAGAGACAGGCTTTCTGACCGACCTTTCCACGCTCTTTAAAGAGCTTCCCGTGATCCGTGTGCCGGCTGAAGAGGATATCCTTCTGCGCAACGGAAATTACCTGACCTATCCGGCATCGGTCATTGCCAGCCAGAGCGGGCAGCGTCCTTGCGAAGGCGACCGGGTGCGCATGGAGCTTTCTGACGGAACCCTTGCAGGCCTTTACCGGATCAGCGAGATTTTTCCGGAAGGAAAGCGGAGCATCAGGGAAGAAGCCGTCAGGGTCACGGCTTTTAAAATGTTTGTATAGCTAAAGGTGACTGTTCAGGCAGATCAAATGCCCAAAGAGTTACAGACAAGGAAAGAATTTAGAAAATATATATGAAGAACGCAATTGCAATCGGCAATTTCGACGGTGTGCATTTAGGTCACCGGGCGCTGATCCGGTCCAACGGCGAGGGAACCGATCTAAGGCGCATGGTGCTTACCTTCACCCCGCATCCAAGAATGGTGATGAAAGACCCGGATTTTCGGATGATCTACTCGGAAGAAAAGAAGATCCGGCTTTTAAAGGAGACAGGACTCATCGATGAGCTGGTGCTTTTGCCCTTTGATGAAGCGCAGATGAACCAGTCGGCGGAGGACTTCTTCTATCATATTCTGCTGGAAAAATATCAGGCGGGCATGATTTGCGTCGGTGATAATTTCCGTTTCGGAAGAAAAGCCATGGCGGATGTTTCCGATCTGAAGAAGCTTTGCGAGAAAAACGGCGTCATCTGCCGGATTCTTCCAAGGGTAACCCGCAACCGGGTGCCTGTATCCAGCTCCCGGATCAGGCGGCTTCTGGAGGAAGGAACCATCTCAAAGGCGCATGAGCTTCTGGGAAGAAGCTACACCATCGATGGCTTCGTGCATACCGGCAAGCATGTGGGCACCACGATGCACACCCCGACCATCAACCTTCCCCTGGAGGAAGGAACCGTCGATCCCAGACATGGCGTATATATCAGCGAGATCGAGCTGGACGGGCGAAAATACGACGGCATCTCCAACGTGGGCATCAATCCCACCTTCGGCGGGGAAAGCCCTCGGATCGAGACCTTTATTTTCGACTTCGATGAGATGATCTACGGCGCCGAAGTTAAGGTAAAGCCCCTGCACTTTATACGTGAGGAAAGAAAATTTAAAGATCCACAGGAACTCCGGGCCCAGATTGCCCTGGACATTGAAGAAGCAAAGCGGATCTTTTCTTTAAAGAAAGGAATATAAGCGATGAAGAAATACGGTGTCAATGAACTGAGGGAAATGTATCTTTCCTTCTTTGAATCCAAAGGCCATTTGCGGATGAAAAGCTTTTCCCTGGTTCCCCAGAATGACAAATCTCTGCTTCTGATTAATGCCGGAATGGCACCTCTGAAGCCCTATTTTACCGGTCAGGAAATCCCGCCCAGAAAGCGCGTGACCACCTGCCAGAAATGCATCCGCACCGGCGATATCGAAAACGTGGGTAAGGACGGGCGTCACGCCACCTTCTTTGAAATGCTGGGCAACTTCTCCTTCGGCGACTATTTCAAGCACGAAGCCCTGGAGTGGAGCTGGGAGTTTCTGACCAAAGTGGTCGGCATGGATCCGGAAAGACTCTATCCTTCCGTTTACCTGGAGGACGACGAAGCCTACCGCATCTGGAACGAAGAAATCGGCGTTCCGAAAGAGCGCATCTACAAGTTTGGAAAGGAAGACAACTTCTGGGAGCATGGCGCAGGCCCCTGCGGTCCCTGCTCTGAAATCTACTACGACCGCGGCGAGAAGTACGGCTGCGGAAAGCCCGACTGCCAGCCCGGCTGCGACTGCGACCGCTTCGTGGAAATCTGGAACAACGTTTTCACTCAGTTTGAAGGCGACGGCGAGGGCGGCTATACCGAGCTTTCCCAGAAAAACATCGACACCGGCATGGGCCTGGAGCGTCTGGCGGTAGCCTGCCAGGACGTGGATTCCATCTTTGATATCGACACCGTTCGCGCCATTCGCGACAAGGTCTGCGAAATCAGCGGCAAGACCTATCAGCAGAATCAGAAGGACGATATCTCCATCCGTATTATTACCGAGCATGCCCGTTCCATTACCTTCATGGCTTCCGACGGCATTCTGCCTTCCAACGAGGGAAGAGGCTATGTCATGCGCAGGCTCCTGCGCAGGGCTGCCCGCCACGGCAGACTGCTGGGCATTGATCATCCCTTCCTGACCCAGGTAGCCGAGTCTGTCATCGAGTCCTCCGGCGACGCCTATCCGGAGCTGAGAGAGAAGCAGGAATACATCAGCAAGGTTTTATCCAGCGAAGAAGCCAAATTCTACCAGACGCTGGACCAGGGCCTGCAGATTCTGCAGTCCTATATTGAAGAGCTGAAGGCGGAAAACGCCTCCGTCCTGGATGGAGAGCGCAGCTTCAAGCTGTACGATACCTATGGCTTCCCCACTGACCTCACCGAAGAAATCCTGGAAGAGGCCGGCATGAGCATGGACATGGATGCCTTCAAGGCCCAGATGGAAATCCAGCGCAGCCGCGCCCGCGCCGCCCGCGGCACCAGCAACTACATGGGCGCCGAAGAGACGGTTTACAATCAGCTTGACGCCACCCTTACCACGACCTTCGATGGCTATGTCACCCTTGAAAAATCCGATGCCGTTATTCTGGCGCTGACCGACAACGAAGAAGTCCGTCAGCAGGTTCCCGAAGGATGTGAAGTCACCGTCTTTACCGATGTCACCCCCTTCTATGCCACCATGGGCGGCCAGGTCGGCGATATCGGAACCATCCTTACCGAAACCGGCGAGGTCAAGGTAGAAGAAACCCTGCATGCCATCGGCGACAAGACCGGACACAGAGGAATCGTCACCAAAGGATTCCTGGAGGTCGGTCAGAAGGCCGTGATGAAGGTTGATGTCCAGAACAGACTTGCCACCGCCAGAAACCACAGCGCCACCCATCTGCTGCAAAAAGCCCTTCGCGAAGTGCTGGGCACGCATGTAGAGCAGGCCGGTTCCTACGTGGATGCAAACCGTCTTCGTTTCGACTTCTCCCATTTCCAGGCCATGACCAAAGAGGAAATTGCCCGGGTGGAGGAGAGAGTCAACGAGAAGATCCTGGAAGCCCTGCCCATCCGCACCGATGTGATGAGCATGGAAGAGGCGAAGAAAACCGGCGCCATGGCCCTTTTCGGCGAGAAATACGGCAGCGAGGTCCGCGTGGTCTCCATGGGCGATTACAGTGTGGAGCTTTGCGGCGGCACCCATCTTCAGAACACCGCGCAGGCAGGCAGCTTTAAGATTCTGTCTGAAAACGGCGTTGCGGCAGGCGTTCGCCGAATCGAAGCCCTTACCGGCACCGGCGCCCTTGCCTGGTATCGTCAGAACGAAGAGATTCTGAGCCAGGTGGAGGAAAACCTGAAGGCAAGACGGGATACCGTCCTGGATGCCAGCAAAAACCTGCTTGGCCAGCTGAAGGAAACCCAGAAGGAACTGGAATCCCTGAAAGACCAGATGGCAGCCGGCGCTGCGGCGGAGCTGACCAGAAACGCTGAAACTGTCGGCGATATCAAAATCCTGACCGTTTACGATGCCGACGCGGATGCCGAAAGCCTGAAAAAGCTTGGCGATTCCCTGAAGGATCAGCTGGGCGAGAGCGTGGTCATCCTGGCCGGCGGCAAGGAGAAGCTGCTCTTTGTAGCCATGGCCACAAACGGCGCCGTAAAGGCCGGCGCTCATGCGGGAGGTATCGTGCGCGAGGCCGCGAAGATCTGCGGCGGAGGCGGCGGCGGAAGACCCAACATGGCTCAGGCCGGCGGCCGTGACGTCTCCAAAGTAAGTGAGGCGCTGGAAGCAGGAAAGAATACCGCTAAAAGCCAGCTTGGCGCATAAAAAAGACAAATACAGCCGGTCCGGTTAAGACCGGCTGTTTGCCATATGGCATAGGCCGCATAGACAATATGCCATGCGGCAGCATAGATTACTTTAGACTTATAATACCTGGGAGGATAAAGCAATGCCTGAATCGATGGAAGATTTTTATGAGATGTTTGAGGCTTCTATGAAGCCGGTCCGTAACGGCGACATGCTGGAAGGAACGATTATTGAAATCGGACCGGACGCAGCGATTGTGGATCTTGGAAGCTATATGGACGGGATTCTTCCGAAGGAACAGCTGGAAGATGGAGAAAGCCTGGAGGACTTAAAGGTGGGTGATAAAATCCGCGTTGCCGTCCGCCGGGTGGACACCAGAAACTCACAGATTATGCTGAGCAAGCGCGACGCAGACCGGGTCATTGCCTGGTCCGATCTGAAATCCCACCAGGAAGAGGGGGATGCGGTTCTGGTTAAGGTTGAGGAAGCCGTCAAGGGCGGCCTGCGGGTCCGCTGCGGCTCCGCCAGAGGCTTCATGCCCGCCTCCCAGGTAGATCTGTCCTATCAGGAGGACTTAAGCAAATTTGTCGGCCAGGAGTTAAAGGCCGAGCTGATGGAGGTAGATCCGGAAAAGAAGGATTTCACCTGCTCCCGCAAACGAATTCTGATTAAAGAAAAGGAGATGGCCAAGGAAAGGCTGTTCCAGACCCTGAAAGCCGGCGACAGGCTCTCCGGCAAGGTAGTGGATATAAGGCCTTACGGCGCCTTTGTGGAAATTGAAAACGGCGTCACCGGTCTGATCCATATCAGCGATCTGTCCTGGAGCCGGGTGAAGGATCCCTCGGAAGTGGTCAGCATCGGCGATCTGGTTGAGGTAGGGGTGCTGAAGGTGGATCCGGAGAATGAACGGATCTCTCTTTCCCTGAAGGCGGTAGGCGTAGACCCCTGGTCCGTGCTGGACTTTGGCGTTGGCAGCGTCCTGCAGGACAAAGAGGTTACGCGCATCATTGCCTCTGGAGCTTTCATCAAACTCACCGAGCAGATCGAAGGCTTTCTTCCCATTTCCCAGATCAGCGACAAACGTCTTCGCTCGGTGAAGGAAGTGCTCAGCGTGGGTGATCTGATCAGCGTGAAGGTGCTTTCCATCAGGCCTGAGGAGCACCGGATCTCCCTTTCCATGAAGGAAGTGGATCAGGAAAGCGGGGAAGCGCTGCCTGAGGAAATGAGCTTCTACAGCACCGACGACGATGAACCGACTACCAATCTGGGCGGCCTGCTTTCCGGATTCAGATTAGATGAGTGATTATCATGGCTGAGAAAAAAGGTTTATTTGCATGGCTGAAAAGGCTTTTTACGCGCCGCCAAACAGAGCAGCCGGAAAAGAGCGCCGACCCTGAACAGGCGTCCCAGCCTGAAGAGACCAATGCCTCTGAGCAGGCCAAGGCCGAAGAGGCCGCCGTTTCCGAGCAGGCCAATCCCGAAGAGACCGCCATCTCTGAGCCGGCACCAGCTGAAGAAGCGGCTGCTGCTGAACAGGAAGCCCAGCCCGAAGAGTCTGCTGTTCCCGCGCCGGCCGCAGAAAATTCATCCTCTGAAGAATCTGCCCGGGATGATCTATTGAATCTTTCCGCAGAAAATGATATGATGATAAAAGAAATGCGGATCGAACCCCCTTATTTGATCCAGGAAGAGGTCACTTCAATGAAAGAACAACAGTTTCCTGTATTTGTCAACCGTGAAATCAGCTGGACCCGTTTTAACGAACGGGTGCTGGAGGAAGCCGAGAATAAAGCCAATCCCCTGTGCGAAAGGCTGACCTTCGCTTCGATCTACCAGACAAATATGGATGAATTCTTTATGGTCCGTGTGGGCTCCTTGATCGATCAGATGGAAGCTGATCCCATGGACACCGACGGCAAAACCAACCTTACCCCCAAGCAGCAGCTGGACGCTATCTTTGAAAGGGTCGCCGAGCTGATTCCCAGGCGGGATGCCGTCTATGAAGAGCTGATGGCCGAAGTGGAGGAGTATGGAATCCGTCTGGTAAACTTCCAGAAGATTTCCAAAAAGGAAAGCGAACACCTGGAAGATTATTTCATGAAAAACATGCTGGCCTTGATGGAACCCAATGTGGTGGGCAAAAAACAGATGTTCCCCTTCCTGAAGAGCAACAGCATTTATGCAGTGGCCGTACTGGAAACCAAGACCGGAAAAGAAAGAATCGGCATTATCCCCTGCGACACCGGCGTTTTCCCCAGACTGGTGGAAGTGTCGGAAGGCACATATATCCTTTCCGAGGATCTGATTCTTCACTACCTCCCCAGGGTATTTGAAGGCTACAAAATCAAGGCCAAGTCCCTGATCCGCATTACCCGGAACGCAGACATCGACCCGGATGCCCTCTACGACATGGATCTGGACTGGCGCGAATTCATGGAAGAGATCATCAAAAAACGCCGCAAGCTGGCTCCGGTCAGGCTGGAGCTGTCCCGTCAGCTGGAAGAAAAGATCATCGATGTGCTCTGCGCCTATCTGGATATCGACCGCGAACAGGTTTTCTACTACCACGAACCCCTGGATCTGTCCTTCGTGTTCCAGCTTCAGGACAAATTAAGAAGCTATACCAATCTTTTCTATCCCAGAAGAATTCCCCAGAAATCCCCTGCGCTGGATACCAAGCGTTCTATCCTGGCCCAGGTTAAGGAAGAAGATAAGCTCCTTTTCTATCCCTACAATTCCATTACCCCCTTCCTGCAGATGCTGGATGAAGCAGCTGCCGACGAGGATGTCATTTCCATCCGCATGACCCTGTACCGGGTCGCCAGACAGAGCAAGATTATCGAAGCCCTGGTGGAAGCGGCTGAAAACGGCAAAGAGGTTCTGGTGCTGGTGGAGCTGAAGGCCCGCTTCGATGAGGAAAACAATATCGGATGGTCCAGAAGGCTGGAAGCTGCCGGATGCCGTGTCATTTACGGCCTTCCCGGCTATAAAGTTCATTCCAAGCTCTGTCTGATCACCCGCCGCGAAGAAACGGGAAATGTGTATTATACCCAGATCGGAACCGGCAACTACAACGAAAAAACAGCCAGACTCTATACGGATCTGTCCCTGCTGACCGCCAATCAGGAAATCGGACAGGATGCCATGAAGGTCTTCCAGGCCCTCACCAGAGGCGAAACCGTGGAGTCCTCCAAAACCCTGCTGGTGGCGCCCAAATGTCTCCAGAACCGGATCGTCGAAATGATCGAAGAACAGATCGAAATCCAGAAAAACGGCGGCGAAGGATATATCGGAATCAAGGTCAATTCCGTCACCGATAAACTGCTGATGGAAAAACTGATTGAAGCTTCCCAGGCCGGCGTGAAGGTGGACATGGTGGTCCGCGGCATCTGCTGTCTGGTTCCCGGCGTTCCTGGCCTTACCGACAACATTCGCGTCGTATCTGTGGTGGGACGGTTCCTGGAGCATGCCCGCATTTACATCTTCGGCAAGCCAGGAGAGGACGGCAAAGAGGATAAGATTTATATCGCATCTGCCGATTTTATGACCCGCAACACCCTGAAGCGGGTCGAGGTAGCCGCACCCATTCTCTCGCCGGCGCTGAAGAAGAGACTTCGCACCTTCTTCGATCTGATGATGTCCGACAACCAGCAGGCAAGAGAAATGGCCAACGACGGCACCTATTACCGGATCCGCAACGACAAGCCCGACCTGAATTCCCAGGAATTCTTCTACGATCAGGCCTACCGCGAGGCCGAGCAGGGCGAGGAGCATGAAGGCGGCATTTCGGTAGACGAAGCGGTTGCATCCGCAGCCGTGAAGGAGGCTGAGAAGGCCAAGCTCTCCGCGGCATCCGCGCAAAGCGCGCCCACTGCCGCCTCTGCGATTTCCGAAGCCGGCAGAACGGACCATATCACCCTGTCGTCAGGTTCCGGCAGCACTCGGAACTAAGATGGGATTAACGCTGATCACCGGTCCTGCCGCCTCCGGTAAAACTTACTTGATTTTTCAGAAGATCCGCCAAAGTCTGATGCAAGATCAGACCAGGCGGATCATCTATATCGTCCCGGAACAGGTGACCATGAAGATACAAAAACAGCTTTTGTCCTTCATGCCGGGCGAAAGCATGATGGGTGTACAGGTTCTGTCCTTCAAACGGCTGTCCTACCGCGTTCTGTCCCAGACAGGCATGGGAACGGAAAGCGCATCCGGCATGAGCTTTTTAAGCGACACCGGAAAGGCTATGGTGCTTTATAAAATAGCCAGGGATCATCAGGACGAGCTTGTTTACTATGGCCGGGTTGTCTCTCAGCGGGGCTTTATCGGACAGATGAAGCTGATGATTACAGAGATTATCCAATATGGCCTGGATGAACCGGTTTTAAGACAGATGGCTTCCTCCCAGCCTGAAGGGAGCATTCTGCGTGCCAAATTGCAGGATATCGCGCTTCTGTGGCACTATTTTCTGGAATATACCAAGGACCATGCCCTGGCTTCCGAGAGCCTGCTGGATCTTTTGTCCCAGCAGCTTCAGGGGGCGGAGCTTTTAACGGATGCCCTGGTTTTTATTGACGACTTTGACGGCTTTACCACACAGGAATACCGCGTGATTGCAGGCCTGCTGTTGAAAGCAAAACAGGTTTATATCAGTTTGTCCATGACAGACTCTGCCTTTTCGCAGGCAGAGTCTCTTGTGCTTGATGGAAGATCCTTTAAAGAGCTTCCCAGGCAGCTTTTCTATACGGTGCAAAAGACCCTCATCAAGCTGATTGAAGAGGCGAAGGGCCTTGGAATGAGTTATGACATCATCCATACTCATCACAGCGCCCGGGAATATGAGCTTACCTTTGTGATGAATGCCCTGACGCACATGCGGCGGGAAAGCTACAGAGGAAAGGCCAGGCATGTATTTGGCATTTCCTGCCAGAATCCGGAAAAGGAAGCCCAGGCTGTTTTTGAATGCATCCGCGGGATGATGATCCGGGAAGGCCTGAAGCTTCGCGACATCGCTGTGCTCTGCTGCGGCCTGGAAAACTACCGCCAAAGCCTGATATCCCTCTCGTCCCTTTATGGCTTCTCCCTGTTTATCGACGAACGAACCCAGGCGGCGGAAAATCCCCTTCTGCAGCTTCTGGAAGCCATGGGGTCCGTTCTGCGCACATCCTTTTCGCAGGATTCCCTGCTGCAGCTTTTAAAAACCTCCCTACTGGGTCTGGATGAGGCGCAGACGGACCGGCTGGAAAACGAAATTCTCAGACAGAATATCTTCGGATATGACCGCCTGTCCCAGCTGCTTTTATCCTTCGGGGAGGAAGCCATGGACGATCTGGCCCATGCCCTGACGAATCTTTATGAAGGCACAAAGGGCAAAATCCTCTGCGGCGGATATATCCGGGCGTATCTGGATTTTCTGGATGCATGCAAAGTGCAGGAAAAACTGGAAAGCTGGGCCCTTTCCCTGGAAGAGGGCGGGCTGCTCTCGAAGGCTGCGGAATACAGGCGTATCTACGAAGAAGCCATCAAACTTCAAAAAGAACTGTCGGACATTCTCGGAGAGGTTCCCATCGATACCGAAGGCTATACCCAGCTTCTGAAAATCGGGCTGGAGCAGCTGAAGCTCGGCCATACGCCCCCTTCGCTGGATGAGCTTCTGGTGGGGGATCTGAAACGAACTAAGCTTACCGCGTGCAAGGTGATTTTCCTGATGGGCGTAAGAGGCGGCTCCTTCCCCTGGAGCGAGGAAGGACAGGGCCTGATTACCGACCACGAGCGGGAAAAACTCTCCGGCACCTGGGAACTGGCAGCGGGGGAAAGAGAAAAGCTCACGGAGCAGTATTACCTGCTTTATCAGATGATGGGCAAAGCCGAAAAACGGATGATCTTTACCAGCTGCAGCCTGCTTTCGGACGGTACCTTGCTGACCCCCTCGCCTTTGTGGAAGCGGCTTCAGGCCGTGTGCGGCGAAGGCTGGGAGCTTTCTGCAGCCGATCAGGAAGAGAACCTAAGCGGTGAAAAGGATGCGCCATTTTTGGCGCTTCCTCCGCCAAAGGCGCTGCTCTACCGGGAGAGGGATGGACTTGCCGGGCCTTATGCCGACTTTTTGTCTTCGCTGGGCTTTGGGGAGGATCTTTCCGTGATAAACAAGGGCCGGGACTATCATCTCTTTGATGGCGCGCTGGATCCCAAAACGGCTTCTCTCATGCTGGATCCTACCCGAAAAAGTCTTTCCGTTACCCAGCTGGAGCGCTACGCCCAGTGCCCCTTCTCTTATTTTCTTCGCTACGGCATCTCTTTAAAAGAGCGGGAAAAGCCTCAGGTGCGCATGCTGGAGGATGGAAATGTCCTGCACGACATGCTGAAGGAAGCGGGAGAATATCTTAAACTGGGCCTCTCCAGAGAGGAGGCGGGCAGACTCTCCAGGGAGCTGCTGGAGAAGCGCACCGCTGAATTCGGCGTTTATCAGACCAGCGGCCGCTATCGTTACTACTGGCAGAAGCTGCAGAAAACAGCCGCCAAGGCCTTTTATGCCCTCTCATCCCAGGCCGTCAGCTCGGATTTTAAGCAGAGCGCCTTTGAATGGGCCTTCGGCATTCCCGATGAAAACGGGAAAATGACTAACAGGGATTTTGCCATCGGCGGCGTCAGGCTGATTGGAAAAATCGACAGGGTAGACCTTCTGGACATGGATGGGGAAAGGTTTGCCATGGTCATCGATTACAAATCCGGAAGAACCGGCTACGATCCCTCCGATATTTATGCAGGCGTCAGCCTCCAGCTGCCCATCTACCTGGAGGTGGCCAAGGACCGTTTCGACGCCAAGCCTGCCGGTTTCTTTTATTTCCATCTGTCCCAAAAGGATTCGGAAACGAAGAAGCTGAAGGATCTGTCGGACGAGGCCATTCTTCAGGATCAGCTGAAAAATGCGAGGCTGGACGGCGTCTTTACAAACCGGCCGGAAATCGCGTTTCATATGGACAGGGGCATCCCTGAGGGCGATCCCAGGGTGCTTAAAGCCCGTCTGACCAAAACGGGCAAATTTCATGCGGGTGATCACACCGCCTCAGAAGAAAACTTTGCAGATTTATCTGCTTTTGTGAAACATAAGGTGACGGATCTTTCCAGGAAAATGCAGGAAGGGAAGATCGCTGCTTCGCCGCTGAAGGACTCCAAGGGCTCCGCCTGCCGCTACTGCACCTACAGATCCATTTGTCCCTTCGACGAACATCTGCCGGGCGCGGCGGCCAGGAAAAAGGAGACTATGAAGGACAAAGAGTTCTGGAAACGGCTGGAAGAAGAAAACTGAGGGTGCCATGACGATCAGAGAGCAATTGGAAGAAAGGGAAAAGCAGCTGCTTCTGGATGAAAGAAGCTGGAGCATCAACAGCCGCGGAAGAGAGCGGGAAGAGGAAGAAAGCGATATGCGCACGGTCTATATGCGGGACCGTGACCGGATTCTTCACTGCAAATCCTTCCGCCGCATGAAGCATAAAACCCAGGTGTTTCTGGCGCCGGAGGGGGACCATTACCGCACCAGGCTCACCCATACCCTGGAGGTGGCGCAAATCGCCCGTACCATCGCCAGAGTGCTTCGTCTGAACGAAGATCTGACGGAGGCCATCGCCCTGGGCCACGATCTGGGCCATACCCCCTTCGGCCATGCCGGAGAGCGGGTGCTGAACCGGCTCTCGCCGGAAGGCTTCACCCACGAAGCCCAGAGCATCCGGGTGGTGTCCAAGCTGGAAAACGGGGGAGCGGGGCTCAACCTGACCTTCGAGACCCGGGACGGCATCGCCAATCATTCCATGAGCTCTATGCCATCCACCCAGGAGGGAAGAGTGGTCAGGCTCTCCGATAAAATCGCCTATATTAATCACGATATCGACGACGCCATTCGGGCGCGGATTATCCAGGAGGAGGATCTGCCGCTGGAGCCTCGAAAGGTTTTAGGCTTTAGTTTCCGGGAGAGGATCAACGGACTGGTGCATAATGTGATCGAAACCTCCATGCAAAGGGGCGAGGTGATGCTGTCGGAGGAATATCTGAAAGCCATGATGGAGCTCAGAGCCGCGATGTTCCGCAGCGTCTATGTGGGCAGCGAAGCCAAGAAGGAAGAGAAAAAAGCCGAAGACATGATCGGCGCGCTGTACCAGGAATTCATGAAGGATCCGGAACGCTTTCTCCTTCCCCTGTTCCTTCAGCGCCTGAAGGACGGGGAGGATTCGGCTTCGGTGCTGGTCTGCGATCAGATCGCCTCCATGTCGGATAACTATGCCATCAATCTTTATGAGGATATTTTTATTCCCAAAAGATGGACTGTCATGTAGACAATACTTTTTTGAAAAATTTTAAAAGGAAAAAGGCAAGCCGCAGCGAATATAATAGTAGGCTTGCTTTTTTTGTTGCTTAAGGCGCGCATGAAAAAGCGCCCCTTGGCAGCTGCCTTTAGGATATCTTTTCACGAAAGGAGGCATGGATGTACTATTCCGATGAAGTATTGCGTCAGGTCCGGGAAGCCAACGATATTGTCAGTGTCGTTGGAGAATATGTCACCCTGAACCGGCGCGGCGTCAATCACTTTGGCCTGTGTCCCTTTCATGGAGAAAAAACGCCTTCTTTCTCGGTGAATGAGCGGGAACAGTTTTTCTATTGCTTCGGCTGCCATCAGGGCGGCAATGTGATCACCTTTATCCAGAAAATGGAGAACCTGGATTTCATCGAATCGGTTAAATTTCTGGCAGAGAGGGCGCATATCCAGCTTCCGGAGGCGGAGGTTTCTCCCGAAGAAAAGAGGCGGGCCGAGCGGAAAACCCGAATGTACCAGGCAGCCGCCGATACTGCCAGGTTCTACTATTACCAGTTGACCCGGTCCCCGGCAGGCGCTAATGCCCTGTCATATCTGCAAAACCGGCAGGTGGGCGAAACCTACCGGAAAAAATTCGGCCTTGGCTATTCCCCCATCAGCCGAAACGCTCTCTCAGCCTATTTGCGGAAGAAAGGGTATCAGGAAGAAGAGCTTATCGCGGCAGGCCTTTTGTCCGGCAAACCCGGGAACACCTATGACCGTTTCTTTAACCGCCTTATGTTTCCCATCTTCGATGCCCAGGGACGGGTGATTGCCTTCGGCGGGCGAGTCATGGGGCAGGGCGAGCCCAAATATCTGAACTCTTCCGACAGCGAAATTTTCAATAAACGGCGCAACCTATACGGCCTTTCCCTTGCAAAACGCACCAGACGGGGATATCTTCTCATGGTGGAGGGCTACATGGATGTCCTTTCCCTGCATCAGGCCGGGTTTGACAACGCGGTGGCATCCCTTGGAACCGCCCTGACCATGGAACAGGCTAACCTGATGAAGCGGTACACCGACATGGTTGTGCTGTGCTACGACTCCGATCAGGCCGGCACCAATGCCGCCAGGCGCGGAATTCCCATTCTGGAAAAGGCGGGGCTGCAGGTAAAGGTGATTCAGGTTCCCTCCGGAAAAGACCCGGATGAATTCATTAAGACCAATGGCGCCGAGGCCTTCGAGGAGGTCATTAAATCCGGCATGGATCCCATCGATTTTGAAATGCTGGTGCTGCAAAGGCAGAACGGTCAGGAAATCGAAGGGCAGATCCGCACCGTCAAGGACATGGCCCAGCGCCTTAGCGAGATCGATTCCGATGTGGAAAGGGAGCTTCGAATCCGGGATGTGGCCAGGAAAATGAACACTTCCGAAAGCGCCCTGGCCCAGGAGGTGGAGAGCATCCGGCAAAACACCGGTCTGCTGGAATATCAGAGCAGTCAGCGCGAAACCCGCTCGAGGGAGAGAGAGTCTTTGGATAACCGGATGGATGCAGCCATGCAGCTTTTAACGGTGCTGATCAAAAAGCCGGAGATCTATCCGAAAATCCGGGATGTGCTGGAGATAGAAGATTTTTCCGGCGAGGATGAGGTCACCAAAGGGGCCGCCGGCTATGTGTTCCAGGCCCTTTCGGAAGGCAGAAGCGTCACCCTGTCCGATCTGTTCACGCAGCTTAGCTCGGAAGAAGAGCAAAGCCGGTTCAGCCGGTTGTATGCCTTTGAGCTGCCGGAATCGAAGGAGGATCTGGGCAAGTTTCTGACTCAGACCATCCGGTCCCTGAAACAAAAGAGAATTGACGCCATGGCAGCTTCCGACGAAACCGATGTGCTTCTGAAGATGCTGCAGCTGAAAAAAGAGCTCAGCACATTGGCGATTAAACTATAAACACAGAAAATGCGTAACGATAGTCATACTGAGGAGGATAATATGACACCAGAATTACAGGCAAAATTTACCCAAAGGCTGAAGGATCTGACGGAGAACGCCCAAAAGAAAAAGAACGTCCTGGAATACCAGGAGGTTGTCGACGCGTTTGCCGACTTGAATCTGCAGCCGGAAGATGTGGAACGGGTATATGATCATCTCGAAAATGCCGGAATCGATGTCATCGGCCTGATTGAGGATGTTCCGGACGAAAGGAAGAGCTGGATCTTTCCCTTCCCGAGAATATCCGCATCGACGATCCGGTGCGCATGTATCTGAAGGAAATCGGTAAGGTTCCCCTTCTGACCGCCGATGAAGAGGTGGAGCTGGCGGTTCGCATGGAAAACGGAGATGAGCGCGCCAAAAAGGAGCTTGCCGAGGCCAATCTGCGTCTGGTGGTTTCCATTGCCAAGCGTTACGTGGGCCGCGGCATGCAGTTCTTGGATCTGATCCAGGAAGGCAACCTGGGCCTGATTAAGGCAGTTGAAAAATTCGATTTCCGTAAGGGCTACAAGTTCAGCACCTACGCCACCTGGTGGATCCGTCAGGCCATTACCCGCGCCATCGCGGATCAGGCCAGAACCATTCGTATTCCGGTTCATATGGTGGAAACCATCAATAAACTCTCCCGCGTGCAGCGTCAGCTGCTGCAGGAGAACGGCCGGGAGGCTACTCCCGAGGAAATCGCGAAAGAGATGGATATTCCGGTTTCCAAGGTTCGTGAGATTATGAAGATTGCCCAGGAGCCTGTTTCTCTGGAAACGCCCATCGGTGAGGAGGAGGATTCCCATCTGGGAGACTTCATCCCCGATACGGAAATGATGGTTCCGGCGGATGCGGCTGCCTACAGCCTTCTGAAAGAACAGCTGATGGAGGTGCTGGGCACCTTGACCGACAGAGAACAGCAGGTGTTAAGACTTCGTTTCGGGCTGGATGACGGCCGGGCCAGAACCCTGGAAGAGGTTGGCTCCCAGTTCGGAGTTACCCGTGAAAGAATCCGTCAGATCGAAGCGAAAGCCCTTAGAAAGTTGCGTCATCCTTCCCGTTCGAAAAAATTAAAGGATTTCCTCGAGTAAAAATGACTCATATGGACCTTTCTCCCAGACTGGAAGCGATTCTTTCCTGCTTTGAAAAGGGAACCTGTCTGGCAGATGTTGGAACCGACCACGCCTATCTGCCCATTGAAGCCGTCAGACGGGGCCTCTTTTCCGGCGCTCTTGCGCTGGACGTCAGAAAAGGCCCGCTTGAAAGAGCGGAGGCGCATATTCGTCAGGCCTGCCTTCAGGACCGGGTCTTTACCCGTCTTTCTGATGGGTTTGAAGCGCTGAATAGAGGCGAGGCCGATGCGGCGCTGATCGCCGGCATGGGAGGTCCGCTGATGCTGCGGATTCTTACAGAAGGGGTGGCTGATGGAAAGCTTTCCGGGCTTTCACAGCTGGTGCTGGAGCCCCAGTCCGAGCTGAACCTGGTCCGCCGGACGATCCATACCCTTGCCAATGAAGAAGGCCGCTGGCAGATCCGAAAAGAAAAGCTGGTGAAGGACCGGGATAAGTTTTATTTTATTCTGATCCTTGGCTTTGGCGCAGATTCCACATCCTTTGCGGATGAAAGCCCCTGCATGAAGGAAGACTGGTCTTATTCCCCCTTTCTGATCCGGGCGCGGGATATGTTGTATCTGGAATATCTTAAGAAAAAGACGATAGAAAAACAGAATCTGCTGGACAGCCTGCTTCAAAAACCCTCCGTGGAAGAGCAGGCGCTTGCTGCGCGGATCGAAGCATTAAAAACAGAACTTACGCACTTGCAGGAGGTAATGGCGTTATGGGAATCACCATCCGGGATATTCTGAAGGTTTTGCAGGAAGCGGCCCCCCTTACCTACGCGGAAAGCTATGACAATCCCGGCTTTCTGGTGGGTCTGAAGGATCATCCCTGCAGACGGATTATGCTGGCGGTGGATGCTTCCTTTGAGGTCATTGCCCAGGCAAAAGAGGCGAACATCGATATGCTGATCGTCCATCATCCGCTGATCTTCCATGCGCTGAAGAAGGTATCGGATGAAGATCTGATCGGCCGCCGGGTCTATGAGCTGGCCCGAGCCGGCATTGCCCTTTACGCCCTTCATACCAACCTGGATGCTGTTCCGGGCGGCAATATCGACCTGGCAGCAAGACGGCTGGGCCTGAAAAAAATAAAGGCTGTCTCCTCCGGAGAGGGCCCCGCTGTTCTTCGGATCGGCACCCTGGAGGAGCCCCTTAGCATAGAAGCGCTTTCCCATCTGGTAATGGAGCGCTTTGACCTTCCCTATGTCCGCTATGTGGACGCCGCATCCCGCATGGGAGGCGCCGCCTGGCGAAAGGATGCATCCGCGGAAACAGATGCCCCCGTCTCAGAGGCAGGAACTGACTTTTCGGAGCACGCCCATCAGCATGGGGTTAATCAGATTGCCCTCTGCACCGGCAGCGGCATGGATTTTGCCGAGCTGTCCATTCAGAATAAAGCCCAGTGTCTGATTACCGGAGATATTGGATATCACCGGGCGGATGAAGCATCTCTCAGGGGACTTTCCCTGATTGAAGCCTCCCATTTCGGAACAGACCGTTTGTCCCTGGAGCCCTTGAAGGAAATGCTGGAAAAGGAGATCGGCCAGGAATTTCTGGAGGTTCCCGAGATTTTCATAGCCAAAGAAAAGGAATTGTTTAACATTGTATCAAGGTGATTTAGTGCTCTCCAGCGCGGAAAGCTACCGCGCCTACGTCAGAACGCTGACATTTTTATATACACTCTGTGCCGAACGCTTCGTCCAGAAAACCCGCAGCCGTCAGGCCCGGGTGCTGGCGCTGCATTCTCTGGACTACAATCTTTACAGTGAAATCAGAATTGACGGCCAGGTGGTGATTCTGGATCCGGCCG
Source organism: Bacillota bacterium (assembly GCA_017634575.1). Classification (GTDB taxonomy): domain Bacteria; phylum Bacillota; class Clostridia; order Lachnospirales; family Bianqueaceae; genus RUG760. The sequence continues at coordinate 6,384 of JAGBND010000053.1, read as the reverse complement.
AAATCGAGATGATTGAAAACGATATGCGGGATATCGTCCGCAAAAAGATGCCCATAACCAAACAAACCATGTCCCTGGATGAGGCAAAGCGGATTTTCCGGGAAAAGGGACGTCCCGACGAGGAAGGGCTGATTCATTACAGAAGCATGTCCACGGTAAATCTGTATCAGCTGGACGGAGAATGGGACTACTTTATCGGTCCGCTTTTTTCCGATGCCGGAAAGGTCAAATGGTTTGATTTGATTCCCTACAAGGACGGCATTATTGTCCGCACCCCTGCGCCGGACATGCCCAACACCCTCAGACGCTTTGTGCCCAAACCCCATCTTTTCAGCATTTTCCAGGAGTCCAGGGAATGGAGCCGTATGACCTGCGCGGAAAACGTGGCAGGGCTTAACGACGCTATCTGCGATGGCTCTATCGAGGAGCTGATTCAGGTCTCGGAGGCGCTGCATGCCCGCAATATCGCCGCCATTGCCCTGAAGATTGCCGGAAAGGACAGCGCCAGAAGCGCCAGAAAACGGCTGGTTTTTGTGGCAGGGCCTTCGTCCTCCGGAAAAACCACCTTCTCCCAGAAGCTCTGCATCCAGCTGAAAGCGGAAGGCATCAAGCCCCATCTGATTTCCATGGATCACTATTTTCATCCCCGCCGGCTGGTTCCCTTCATGGAGAACGGCATGCAGGACTTTGAAAGCATTGACGCGCTGGACACGGACCTTTTCAAAAAAGACATGCAGGCGCTTTTAAAGGGGCAGACCATCTCCCTTCCTACCTATAACTTTTTAACGGGAGAGCGGGAATATAACGGCGAAACCCTTCAGCTCTCGGATGAGGACTGCCTGGTGGTGGAGGGCATCCACGGCCTGAATCCGATCCTTTATGAGGGCTTTGACAGGGACCAGCTTTTCAGGATTTATATCAGCGCCATCACCATGCTCGGGGTGGACGACCACAACCGGATTCCCTCAACGGACGGGCGGCTACTGCGGCGCATGGTCAGAGACAATCTCTATCGCGGTTACAGCGCCAAGGATACCCTGACAAGATGGCCTTCCGTTCACGAGGGGGAAAACAAATATATCTTCCCCTATCAGGAAGAAGCCGATGTCATGTTTAATTCATCGTATATGTACGAGCTGGCTGTTTTGAAATCCTATGCGGAGCCGCTTTTGTTTAAAATCGGCCCTGAGGATGAAACCTACCCCGAAGCCAGACGGCTGATTAGATTTTTAAGCTATTTTCTGAGTATTGGCTCCGAACAGATCCCCCGAAGCTCGCTGATCAGAGAGTTTATCGGCGGAGGCACCTATCATCAATAAGGCCATCTGTTTCGGCATGGAGGAAAGAATGAAACGAGAAATAACCCTAACCCTGGAAGAAGAAGCGAAGAATCTTTCGGAAATCCAGGAAATGATCCAGTCCCAGATGAATGACCGTCTGAAGGAGCTTGGCCTTTTAAAGCAGGAGATTGTGGAAGGACGTAAATTCCAGTTTGAAGAGGTGCAGCTGAAGAACCGTTTTCAGTTCAGTCAGTCGGATCCGGTAAAGGAAGCTTATTATCAGAGCACCTATGAACGGGTTCTGCAGCTCTCCAAGATGTATTACAGTCCCTATTTTGGCATGATCGACTATCTGGACAAGGTTCTTGATGGAGAAGAATTCATGTACTATATCGGCCGCGCAGGCCTGTCCGTGGGCGGCGAGCCGGTTATTCTGGACTGGCGCACGCCGGCAGCCTCGCTGTTTTATCAGCAGCGGCTCGGTGAGATGATGTTTCGCGCTCCCTCCGGCAACCGGGAGGTGGATCTTAAACACCGCCGTCAGTATATTATCAAAAAAGGCGAGCTGAAGGGCATGTTTGATTCGGAAATCGACATCAAGGACGATATTCTGCAAATGGTGCTTTCGGGCTCCTCCGGAAGCCGTCTGAAGGATGTCATTTCCACGATTCAGAAAGAGCAGGATGATATTATCCGTGAGCCGCTGGAATCCAACGTGATTCTGAACGGCGTGGCAGGCTGCGGCAAAACCACCATCGTGCTGCACCGCATTGCCTACCTGCTTTACAACTACCGCAAACAGCTCAACAACAACGTCCTGATAATCGGGCCAAACGCTCTGTTCATGGACTATATCTCCGAGGTGCTGCCAGATCTGGGCGAAAAGGATACCTCCTTCCAGTTTACAGTGAAGGAGCTGGCAACCCGTCTGGTCAGACCCAAACGCCAGTGCATGCGCACCCGTGACTACTACGAGCGCATGCTCACCGGCCGCGACAAGCGCTTCATGCGCCAGGCCCAGTACAAATCCTCCCTGACCTTCAAGGCCGACCTGGACAAGGCCTTCAAAGAATTTGAGGAGGCCCAGCGGGCGACAGAGGATCTGATTTTCCAGTCCCAGGTGGTTATGAGCGCGGAGGAGCGGAATCAGATGTTCTTCAAAACCCAGACCAGACTGCCTTATATTCGCCGCTGCGATAAAATCAAACGCACGATCCGCGCGAGAGTCCGGGATATCCGAAACGATACCCTGAGACGTCTGAGGCTTGCTTACCGCGCTAAAATTCAGGAAGCCAAGCGCAAGGGCGACTACTATCTTGCCAACGATCTGGAGCTGGAGCGGGCTGATGTGCTGCACAAGTATTTCCAGGAGGTTTATACCTTTATCAAGTCCATCCGCACCCTGTACGATATTCCCGATACGGAAGAGTGGTACGCCAGGACCATCGGGGCCGACGAGGATACCATCTGGACCGAGGACGATCTGGTAGGCCTGTTGTATGTCAAGAGCAAAATTGAAGGCAAGGGCGTTTATCCCATTAAGCATCTGGTCATCGATGAAGCGCAGGATATCTCGATCTTTGGCTTCTTTGTGCTGAGAGCTGTGACCGGCGCCGATTCCTACACGGTGGTGGGCGACCGCCGCCAGAAGATTAAAGGCGGCGCGCATAACAGCATGATGGACTACTGGGAGAAAGTGCTTTCCAAAGACGAGCGGGAAAAGATCAAGTACTACGAGATGGATCTTTCCTACCGCAGCACCAGACAGATCATCGATTATTCCCGTTCCCTCTTGAAATTTGATAACCAGATGCGCGCGGTGGACCGCAATGGCGAGCCGGTCAGGCATTTGACCTTCACCAATCCCATGACCTTGGGTTCCATGATCATCCAGGAAGCAAAGGCCATGGAGGATGCCGGCATGGAGCGGACTGCGATTCTCTGCCAGACCATCGCCGAAGCCAAAACCCTTCATTCCCTGATCAAGAGTCAGATCGACTGCCGTCTGGTGGCTACCGAAAAGGATCCTACCGATTCCCAGCTGCTGATTATGCCGGTTTACTTTGCAAAGGGTCTGGAGTTCGACGGCGTCATCGCGGTGGAAGCCAATAAGCCAAAGGAAGACGGCCTCCTTTCCTATATTCTTTGCACCCGCGCCCTGCATCGGCTGACCCACATCACGGCCGGGGATCTCATATTTGATTAACTATTTGGACGGAGTGCTGTTAACATGAAAAAGAAGCTCTGGACGATTGTCTGCGCCCTGGTAAGCCTGTTCTTTATTCTGGGCATTGTGTTTGCCTATCTCAGACCGGCCTACACCAAGGAAGCGACAGACATTCTCTTTAAAAATGAACTCTCCATCGAAAAAGAAGATTCGGGGAACCGTCCTCATGATCCGGGTCCCGGAAAATAAGAGAGCCTCCTTAAATTTAAATATACTATTAATTCTTGCGTTTTCAGATGATTTTGAAACCTCCCTGTGGTATAATGCGTCTATATGATGTAGCATAGCATAGTTGCGGACTACATCATATAGTATGTATGGCCAGGGGAGGTTTTTTTATAGATGAAGAAAAAATCAATTGTGATAATAATTATTGTTATTGTCGTGCTGGCGCTTGCCGCCGGATTGTATTTCTGGGAGGGCCGGGAGCTTTTGGCAGGCGGATCCCAGGCGGCATCTGCAGGTTCGGAGAATGCCGGAGACGGATCCGAGGTATATGCCAACCGCGTTTCCGATATTATGGGACTGAACGCCTCGGATCTGGGATTGAACCAGCGCTTTTCCGGCGTGGTAGAGCCCCAGAAAACAACAAATATTCAGCTGGAAACCGGAAGAACCACCTCCGAGATTTTCGTCGAGGTGGATGATGCGGTCAAGGCCGGCGATCCTCTTTTCCAGTACGATACCGACGAGCTGATGATGACAGTTGAAAAAGACAAGCTGGAACAGGAAAAAATTGAGAACAATATCGTAACCCAGCAGCAGCAGCTCGAAGAGCTTCAGAAGCAGGCGAAGAATGCCTGGGGCGACACGCTGCTTCAATACACCATTCAGATCCAGGAAGCAGAGGTTAATCTCAAGCAGACGGAATACGAGCTGGATGTAAAGAAGATGGAAATCGAGAAGAACCAGAAGGCCATCGACCAGTCCATCGTGGTCAGCCCTATGGACGGCATTATCCGTCAGATCAACGAAAAAGGCCAGACCACCGACATGTACGGAAACACGGACAATACCTTTATGACCATTATTGCCGACGGACAGTTCCGCATTAAAGGCCTTATCAACGAACAGAATGTCTATCAGATCACAGAAGGCACCCCGGTCACCATCCGTTCCCGCGTGGACGAGTCCATCACCTGGTCCGGCGTGATCGACGAGATCGATACCGCCAATCCGGAAAGCAGCCAGAACCAGAACTACTATGGCGGCGGCGTATCCGATCCCATGCTGCAGAGTTCCAAATATCCTTTCTATGTCAGCCTGGACAGCTTCGATGGCCTGATGATGGGTCAGCATGTGTACATTGAGCTGGGTTCCGCCGCTGCGGAACCGGCCCACACGGAGGGCGTGTGGCTCTGGGAGGGATTTTTCTTCTACGAGGATGATCCCACCATTCCCTATGTCTGGGCGGTTGAGAACGGCAAAATTAAAAAGCGGGAAATTACCATCGGTGAGATGGATCCGGAAACCGGCGCATATCAGGTAACGGAAGGTCTCACCCAGGATGATGCCATTGTCTGGCCGGATGAGAGCGTCACAGAGGGCTTGAAGGCCGTTGTCATGGAGTAGCGCCATGGTAAAACATGAACATCTGTTAAAGGGGATTATGCCATGGTAAAGCTTGAACATATTACGAAGGTCTATATGCAGGGGAAAATGGAGGTGCCGGTTTTAACGGATATCAACCTCCATGTAGCGGAAGGCGACTATGTGGCGATTATGGGACCCTCCGGCTCGGGAAAAACAACCTTGATGAATATTATCGGATTATTGGATCTTCCCACCCAGGGAACCTATATCCTTGCGGGAGAAGACATGAACGGCAAAAAAGAGAACGACCTGGCGGAGGTGCGCAACCACACCATCGGCTTTGTTTTCCAGCAGTTTAACCTTCTGCCAAAGGAGACCGCCCTTTCCAATGTGGCGCTTCCTTTGATTTATTCGGGGGTTCCCAAGAAAAAGCGGGAGGAGCGGGCGAGAATTGCCCTGGAAAAGGTAGGGCTGGGAGACAGGATCAGTTTCCGTCCCAACCAGCTCTCTGGCGGACAGCAGCAGCGCGTAGCCATTGCCCGGGCTATGGTGACCAACCCGAAGGTGCTGCTGGCGGATGAGCCTACCGGCGCCCTGGATACGAAGGCCGGTGAGCAGATCATGGAGCTTTTCCAGGAACTGCATGCGGAGGGTGTGACGATCATTATGATTACTCACGAGGAAGAAGTGGCCGAATGTGCCCAGAAGATCGTCATGCTAAGAGACGGTCGGATTCTGGAAGAACGGAAAGGCCGGGGCACGGTGCCGGAGGGAGCAATCAAATGAAAAAGATTATCTGGATGCGGGCATTATCCTGCCTGCTGATGTTAGGCATAGTGATTGGAGCAGTGGGCTGCAGCAGCGCATCGAGCTCCACCGCCAAGGTCCTTCCTGTCAGTATGTTGGCGACGCAGAACTGGAATGACCAGCAGCAGACCTATGGACAGGTGCAGACCGGAGCCGAGCAGAATATCTACCTGGATGCTTCTGCGGTGCTGGATCAGGTTCTTGTGACAGAGGGCCAGAAGGTAAAGATCGGAGATCCGGTCCTGACCTACGACTCGACCCTGCTGGAACTGAATTTGTCCAGGCAGCAGCTTTCGATTGAATCTCAGGAGCTGGCTCTGGAGCTGCTGATGAAGGATATTAACAAGTGGAGAGCCTGGGTGCCGTCCTATGTCTCCCGGATTGATTCCGGCGAAGGCACCACCTCGCCAAGCGAAGGTGGCGAAGGTTCGACTCCGTCCGGTGAGGGCGGTGAAGGATCGACTCCGTCCGGCGAAGGCGGTGAAGGTTCAACCCCGTCCGGCGAGGGCGGCGAAGGATCGACTCCCTCCGGCGAGG
>JAGBND010000052.1 GCA_017634575.1 Bacillota bacterium | reverse complement strand
CATGTACCAGCATTCACGGAAATGCTGCTGGATTTCCTTCATTGGATTGTTATCCGGTCGTATGAACTCCATCCTTTCTCTGAGTAACCAGCCGGCACCTGAAAGAAGAAGGATTCCTGCCATCAGCGGTAAACTGTACCGGCCCAGAACGAAGCCAAAGAAGATCAGACCCAAAAGGTTCCAACCGATGTCAAAGAAATCAATCCAGATCGTCTCGGCATAGCATTCGGCCCAGGACACCACATTGATTGCAGCATCTGACTTGTCTATAAAATCTTTATGAAGCATATTTTCATAGGAGGTGGTGATATACTTGTCTGCCGCCTTTCCTAACAGCTTCAAAGCAAGCATCCGTCTGCCCTGCACCGCATTGACATCCAGATACCGTTTCAGTGAGGCCGTAATCAGGATTCCTCCCGTAAAAACAAGAATGGTAAGAAGCAGCCTTGTCAGGCCTGCCTTTGCCTCTATCGCAGAGAGGATCATCGGAGATACCAGCAGCTCCAGGATCCGCTCGGCTCCGGTCAGCAGCACCAGCGCCGTCCCGATGATTAGTATGCTCTTCTCCTCTCTGGCTGCCATCTTCAAAAACTGCAGCAGGATATAACCGTCATTGTATTTTGGTTTTTGCTTCTCGGCAGACATATGAACTCCTCCTTGCGGCTTGTAACGATCGGCCGATATTCTTACGCTGAATGTATGTTCATTCTATCACACTTTCATCCAGGCAGCACAAAAGAGTGATGAATTGTCCCCACAGGGTGATGAATTGCCGGACCAGAGCCCCATGCAATCCAAGGATTTGACATTCTTCATCCGAAAAACTCTTGATTCTCCCCTAAGGGATTATTGTAACTCTGTACATTGGGTCGAGCGGGTAAACCCGCGTATCTTTCCCGGAACCAATTTGAGAACCAAAAGGGGGGCAGGACGCTTACAGTCTCGCGAAGCGAGCTGTTACCCGCTCCTTTCCTGGATTTTTTGAATTGTTACCTTCCTTCGAACCCCCCGCGGCTCATTTTTTATGCCTGTTCTTCGGAACAGTTTTTTTTATTGCACAGCTTCGCGAAGCGAGCTGTTTTCCGCTATTTATGCGAGTTTGCGGGCTGTTCCAATAGTAAACCAAGTGATTAAAAAATGGTCATATTTCATCTAAAATATGACCATTTTTTAAAATATATGACCAGAAATATGACCAAGAATGTGACCCGTGAAATAATGCTCACTTAGCCATTCGCCGTATAATACTGCGCCTGTGCGTTCCAGAGTTCATGATATTTTCCGGATACGTTTTCCAAAAGCGTTTCGTGAGTCCCCCGCTGAACAAGGGTGCCTTCATCAAAAACGAGAATCTCATCACAAAAACGGCAGCTGCTAAGCCGATGGCTGATGAAAAGCGCCGTTCGGTCATCGACGATCTCGCCCAGATGGGAATAGATTTCCGCTTCTGTAATTGGATCCAGCGCAGCGGTGGGTTCATCCAGGATCAAAAAGGGAGCATCTTTGTACAGAGCTCTTGCTATGGCGATCTTCTGGGCCTCCCCGCCGGAGATCTCCACGCCATTCTCGCTGAAGTCCCGATACAAATACGTCTTTAGGCCTTCCGGGAACTTCTCCTCGTCGAGGGTAAACCCTGCTTTTCCAAGCGCTGAAATTACCTTATCTTCCGGATAGGTTTTCGCTATGGCCACGTTTTCCCCCAGAGGATAGCTCAGCAGCTTGAAATCCTGGAAAACAACGGAAAAGATATCCATATACTGCGCATAATTATATTTACGGATGTCGATCCCATTGAGCAGGATCTCTCCCTCTGTGGGATCATATAAGCGGCACAGGAGCTTGACAAAGGTGGATTTCCCCGATCCATTTTCCCCGACCAAAGCCATTTTCTCGCCTACATTACATTTAACCGAAACATGCCAAAGGGCCCATGTTTCAGATCCGGGGTATTTGAAAGAAACATCCTTAAACTCCACAGAATAATTCCGGTCAGACCGTTTTTCTGTCGAAAGCGTTCCTTCATACATGATATTCTTCGTATCCATCAGCTCAAAGAATGGCTGAAGGAACGATGCGTTCACCTTCTGTCCATTGATTTCTTCCACGATTCCGGAAAAACCGGCAGCAAATGCGGTCAGCGAAGCAACATACTGTGAAACATATCCTACATCAAAGGCTCCGGCACGCGCCTTCAGACAGACAAACAGATAGATAAGGGCCATCAGCACATAGGTAATACCCGTGGCGCAAACACTGTACAGGCCCATACCGCGTTTGGCCTGTTCGGCAATAGAGGATCCCGGCATAAAGCTTTTATCTTTTTCATTCCATTCAGCCTGTATTTTATCCTGTCGGTACAGACGAATGTCCATCGCCCGCTCCCATTTCTGACCAAAAAATCCGAAATAGCCAAAAACGCGATTTCCAAGCCTGGCCTCTTCGGCATAGTCATCCCAGTAATGAGCTGCTTTCCCTTTGATGTACGCAGAAAGAAGAGCAAACCCCATCACCAGGGCAGCGATCAGAAGGATGAAAATCGGATGATTCAGATATTGATAGGCTGATGCTTCCGGCGGCACTCGGAAAGCAAAGAGGCTGAAAGTCAGACCGATTCCCGAAAGAATACCAGAAAGATGCCTGATCCCTCTTTCATACCCGGACAAGATCGTTGTCAATCCCCGCGCTCCCCACTGTTCGTTCTGCTGCACCGTGTCCGCAAGTCCCATCAAATGTCCGTCTTCCACCAAGCAAAAATCCATGTCAAAAAACTTGTCCGCCATAATTTTCATCCGGCTCATCCAGACCAGATCCCAAATCCGTTCCTTATGATACTTTAAAACCGCCTTCAGAACTTCCATCAGTGCCACTGAAAGCACCGTCAGCAGGATCCAGACCGTCAGTCTTTCAGGAGAACGCGCCCCTGCCAGTTCACTGATGATACGGGCGGAAAAGAAAATGGTCACATACGGTGCCACACCGTTTGTGATATTAGACAAGGTATAAACCAGAAACAGGCCTGGGTTGTATGCATGCAGGTACTTTGCCCCTCTTAAGGCCATAGAAAGCCAGGGCAGCTTGCTTTTCTTTTCAGCACTCATCAAAACTCCACCCCCTCCTGATAATATCTCGCCTGAATATCAAAGAGTTTGGCGTATTCGCCATCCTTTTCCATCAGTGATGCGTGCGTTCCTTCTTCTATCAATTTCCCATCCTTGATCAGTACAATCCTGTCGCAGAACCGGGTCGATGCCAGACGGTGTGAAATAAAGACAGAAGACCTGCCTTTCGAAAATTCCGCATATTGTTCATACATCTGCTTTTCTGCGATCGGATCCAGTGCGGCTGTCGGTTCATCCAGGATCAGGATCGCGCCATCCTTATAGAGCGCCCGGGCGAGCATCAGCCGCTGCAGCTCACCTCCGGATAGAGAAATCCCTTCATCAAATACTTCTTTTCCCAGAATCGTTTTCTCCTTGTGCGGGAGCGCCTGTACTTTTTCTTCCAGTCCGCTCTTCTGAAGCGCCCACCACATCCGCGCTTCATCGATCAACTCCTCCGTCTGCTGCGCCACATTCTCCGCCAGTGTGACGGAAATTGTTGATATTTGCTGAAAAACGGCCGAGAAAAGTTCGTAGTATTCCGAGCGATTCAAGGTGCGAACATCCTGTCCGTTGAGCAGCACCTGTCCCTCTGTCGGGTCCAGAAAGCCCGCCATCAGCTTGACGAGAGTTGTCTTTCCTGCGCCGTTCAGTCCGACCACCGCCAACTTTTCTCCGGGATGAAGCGTAAGACTAACATGATCCAGGACCTTGACTTCTGACTCAGGATATTGGTAGCTGATATCACGCAGCTCGACCTGATATTCCCCGTCGGAAGAAACAGGAGAAAGACCTTCATCCAACAGGAAAGGTTCCGGATAATCCAGGAATTCCCGGGTTTTCGACAAGTCTGCGCTGTTTCTTCGAAGCCACATCAGATATGCGAAAATATTGACGACAAAGGTACTGAGCCCGGAAATCGCTGTAAACATGAGCAAAAACTCCGAAGCGGAAAGTCCCTGACGGAGAGTTTGGATAATCAAATAGACGTAAGCAGCGCCATTTCGAAGAACAGTCGCCGCCACTTCGACCAGGTCTGCCCAAAGGATTGTTCTTTCACGTTTCTTCGCATAATCCTGATAGGTTTTTCTGGCTGCCTCATAGATATCTCCCAGATAACTTTTCATGCCGAACAGACGGATATCCTTTGCAATTGAAGGGTCTCTGGCTTGCCGATTGTAAAGGTCCAGCTGTCGATAACTGGTTCTTCCCTCATCTCTATAAGCATAGTATTGATCTGAAAAGTGTTTGCTGATAAAAAAGTTTCCCACAGCAGTCACTATTACGATCAGGACCAGGAGATAGTCTATCCTGCTGAGAAAGAAAAGATAGATGATAAGGCCCAGGATAGCCACCTGAAGTTCATGAAGATTCGTCCATGTGATTTCGCCCGCATCGGTGTTACCATCCAATGCACGGCAGGCTTCTGTCGAAGCATCCCTAAAGTCTTTTTTCTCAACGTTTTCATAACTGGTCTGCATAGCCTTTTGATTGATCAGTCTCATGATCTGCTCTCTCAGGTAGATGCGCCCAAATAATTTGTTCTGTTCTATGTATGCTTTAGCCCCATACACCAACAGCAGGCTGAGCGAGAAGAAAACAATCGCTCGTACAAGCGATTCGATGGGCGCGTTTTGTTCGATCTGTCCTAAAATCGTCGGGGCAAGGAGCAGTGTCAAGAGACTTCCCAGGACAGTGAGGATCGTTTCCCCTTCCATCAGGAAAATCACGCTTTTATGGTGCTTCCACGCCAGGCGGAGCATAAAACCTATGTTCTGCCACAGATTGTATTTTGGTTTAGTTTTCTTTTGTGACATATCCTATACGCCTCCTTTCTCGCCCATTGTATAATAAAACGATTCGCCGCCAGCTTTTCGGTGACGAATCGTTCTTTTTGGGGGATGAATTGTATCTCATTGCTGCGGAAGAAGGATTTCCGTTGTAAATGCTCTGTCTTCCGAGTTCCGGCTGATATACCCGCCAAGACGGTCCACAACCGTGTCGATTCGGTAGAGCCCCAGCCCGTGGCCCTCGCCTTTGGTGCTGAGAAATATTCTTCCTGCTTTCTTTTGTTTCCTGCCCGCTGTAAGATTGGTAAAAGAAATGTACAGCTGGGTATTCTTTATATCCATATACACGCGGATCATCCGTTCTGCTTCCGGCAGTTTCAGGCTGGCCTCGATCGCATTGTCAAAGAGATTGCCCAGGATTACACACAAGTCGATATCCGGCGTTGTCAGCGCCAGAGGGATATGGGCATCCGCCTGAACGGGAATGTTCTTCGACTTTGCCAGAGAGCTTTTGCTGTTCAGGATGGCGTCCGCCATGGCATTGCCTGTTTTGATGACCGTATCCACTGTTGAAAGATCCGTATCTAATTCATCCAGATAGGTCTTGATCGAGTCGATATTGCCTGCAGACGCATATGCTTTCAGCGTTTGTATATGGTTGCGATAATCATGCCGCCATCCCCGGATCTGTTTATACATATTCTCTACTTCAGCATAGTGAGTTTCAAATCCCCCTCTCAATGGAAACCGTTCCGGAGCGAATATCATAGACCGCTCCCACAATTTTCACATTCTTAATCTCAGGATGATCCGCAAAATCCCTCCGAAGCCGCTCCACTCCGTGCCGCACGTTCAGCAGGCAGGCTTTATCGGGATCTTTCTCCTCCCCAACAGCCTCAAGAATGTCATCCGTAATATATTTCACATATCCGCCGGGATCGGGACCCAGCGCGGCTTCCACTGCGCCGCAGCCGGTATGCCCCAGAAGAACAATCAGCTCGGTTCCCAGATGGGCTGCCGCATACTCAATGCTTCCGATCTGATGCCGGTCAAGCACATTTCCCGCCACGCGGATCACAAACAGATCCCCGAGCTCTGCCGAAAAGATCTGTTCCGGAATCACCCTCGAATCAGAGCAGCAAATCACGATCGCATAAGGATGCTGCCCCTCTTTGGCCAGTTTCACCCGCAGGCGCAACTTCGCCTCATCAATCTGACGATATCGTTCGTTCCCGGCGATCAGTTTTTCCACTAAGTCCTTCATGGTCCCACACCTTTCTGCAACTATTCTGTAATATAACCCATCTCAGAACATTTTCTTGCTGCTATTCCGAAACATAGCCCATCTCTGAGTAAATCATGCCATGCTTTCCTTGGGTGGATCTCATCAGAGAGATTCCAGAAACCTTCATAGTCCTGGGTTCGGTCACGATCTGCCCCGGAAAGCCCTTGGCAAAATCAGCCCGACGAGGCTTGGAATAATCAGCATGACGAAGCTTATCAAAATCAACCGGCCGACCCTTGGAGAAATCAGCCCGACGAAGTAGGGTGATATGCGGCTTGAACCGCTTTTTATCATAAGGAATTCCCGCTTCGGAAAGGGAATGCCGTACCCGCTTTACCAGCTGATTCAGCGCTTCGTTGTCCTGAATTCCAATCCACCACAAATCATCAAACCGGCCAACCCCGGAAAAAGTAATCTCGAAAGGCCCGTCCCACACGGACTCCAATGCGTCCATCACTTTGTCCGGATCCGGGTAATCTCCTATGAAAGCCAGCGTCAGATGCAGATTCTCTTCCGGAGTATAGCTGCCCCGGACATTAGATTCACGAAACTGATCCTGAACAGAGCTCAGGTACTCCTTCGCCGCCTCATCCAGCTGAATTGCAATGAATAGTCTCATCTGTGTACACCCTCAGTCAAATCGCAATGAAAAATCTCCTCTGCGGATCACGAATCAGGAAACGCTGCCCTGATTTTCTAATAATACTGCTCCCCGGCCCGCCGGTTCACTCGAACTGCAAGCCCCGGCCGGCCGGTTCACTCAAACTCCAGATCCTCCAGATCGCCTTGCTCGATTCCCTTCTTGTAGTACCGAAGTTCCGAACTCACATGGGACCGATTAATCTCGACATTCATCCACTCCTCATGGCTCATCGCCGGATACGACGGCACCATCGAAAGCCTGATCTTGCGCGGCAGCAGCGCCTTCGCCAGCGCCATACTCCGTTTCATGTGCGTCTGCATCGTCACAATGATTACGCTCTCAGGGATACGCGCAAAATGCCGCGCCATCTGCAGGCAGCCGAAGATCATGTTCTCGCTGGTGGTCTGGGCCTCATTCTCCTGAATAATCGCCATCAGCGGGACGCCCTCCCTCACCAGCACCCGCGTCATCACCTCCGCCTCGGTCAGCCGCTCGCCCTGGTAGTCCCAGAGGACGCCGCCGGTGGGGATGATTTTCCGCACGCGGCCGGCCCGGTACAGCTTCGCCGCCGCCAGCGCCCGTTCCTCCGCCCAATCCGGCTTGGTGCCCAGCAGCAGCGCCACCTCCGCGGTCTCGTCTTCATCGTGGACGTCATCGCACAGGATGTGCCATTTCCGCTCCAAAGTCATGTTGGCCAGCTCATCCGGCGTAATTTCCGACAGTTTCATGCCGCACTCCTTTCAAAAATCACTCTTGCCATCCCATGAACGCAAGAAAAGCATCATAATAGCCCTTCATGTGCTCAAAAACACTGGGCGCGAAATCGCCCCCATCGCGCATCGCCGTAAATTCCTCGTGGGAAACCCAGCGATAAGCCTCCGTTTCCCCCGGCTGAAGCCTGATTTCCTGGGGGCGGGATTGCAGCCGGACCCCGTAATTGAGCCCCAGATATGGCCAGGACACAGCCGCCTTTCCCAAGTAGATAATCTGCGTCGGACTGATATCAACGCCGGTTTCTTCCCGCAGCTCGCGGATGATCCCATCCTCCGGCGCTTCCCCGGCCTGAACATGTCCGCCCGAGTTTTCCCATTTCCCGGGCGCAAATCGCTTTTCCTTACTTCGTCTCGTGACCAGAAGATTGCCTTCGGCGTCGGACACCCAGATTCCCACAGCCATACGATACTCGCCCTCGCCCAAAGGCGTTTCCCGATCAACAATCCGGCCTGTCTTATTCCCGTTCACATCGTAAACATCGATCATTTCCATGGAATAGCTGCTCCTTATAAAAACTCCACAATCATCAGAGCGATCAAAATCACCACGCTCGGCACAATATACAGCATCAGCCTGACGAGGCATTCCAGCATCTGCATAATCAGTGGGACGCGGGAAATCTGCGGCCAGAAATTCAGAAGCAAGATAGAGCCGCCCAGAACTGTCTGCACCGCCGCCCGTGCCCACAAAGCCGGTGCCAAAGCCAATGCCCGCTCCAAGGGCCGCTATGATATACCAGATCCACTTCACTGACAAACTCCTTCCATTATTTCACGGTCCGACCAATCAAATTTTCTTTATCGTAAAATATTATAAACCAAATATTTACCATTTCTCAATAGTGTAAGGGGACGTTAGGTGCAGAAATTGATCGAAATATGGTTGCGAATGACGGCATCTTTCCCACTTCTTCCTTGTAAGTATTGTCGTCTTCTTGATCAGGTATCACTCTGGTGATACAATATCAACAAAGCAAGCGCCGCCTTGAGATCCCCTTCTCCGTGTATGACAGAGATCAGTTGACTGGCCGCCTCTTCGTCCAGCGTGTACCAGTACTCATAATCCAGGTCACCCCACACCTCTTCCACCAGCAGGCAGCACCATCGGCGCCCTTCTCCAATATCAGGCTGTACTTGACAAAGAACAAAGAAAAACCGGGAGACTTCATGTGAAGTATAACTCCCGGTTTGTTTTCTATGTCACTCGTTCTTTACTATCTTTGTTCCGATCCAGATAGCAAAAATCATTCCGACGATGATTGCAATCGCCCCAACCAGCATGTTCCACAGGGCTATGGCAGCGCCCGCCGCTATTGCCAGTGCGCAGAGCATGATGGCTTTCGCAAGCTGAACCGTATACTGCTCCGGATGCTTCGGCTTCACAGAAACAGTAGCTTTGAAAGGAAGCAATCCATAGTTCTTTGTTACAGCCATGATCACTGCGTACAGGAATAATAATGCCGCAAAAATAAACATCAGAATCGAAAATCCACTCTCCATAGAGCCACCCCTTTCTGTTACTCAGTTTCCTCGTGTTTCTTGTGAGGAAGGATCGTCATCCATCCATCATGTTACGGATAAAAAATCAACCGTCCTTCATTTCGAGGCTTTGCCTTCGGATAAGGTCCATCGATATAGCCCAGGCAGACAAAGACAATGGGCATGAAATCCGGATCAAGACCCATCTTTTCCGGCAGGCCCTCTAATTCCGGCTGTTGGAAGGTAGCTTCTGCCCTGCCCACAATGACACTGGATACACCTTCTGCACAAGCCTGGAGAACCATGTTTTCCGCACAAACAAAAGCTGTACCTATGCCGTTCACAGCAGTTTTAGACCTTTTCTGTATGCATACCATAGCCAGGGCCTGGCATCCGTAAAATCCGCTTTGAATGGTCTTATCGTCAATGATCGACGGCTGGTCCGAAGATACACCCGCATTCCAGTTGCGGTTTTCGCAATTGGCATTGATGACGCCGATTTTCTCAATGAGATCCGCGTCATCAATCATCAGAATCTTGGTTCCCTGACGCCCGCCGGCATTGGGTGCGTATAAACCGGCTGTTGCTATTTTCTCCAGCGTTTCTCTGTCAATTTTCTGCTTTGTATATTTCCTGATGGACCGGCGGGTCTGAATAAGATCGAATAATTCCATAATGCGCTCCTTTGCTTTGATTCGTGACTGTCCATTTGTTCTGTAATCTATTGTACAAGACAGATGGTTCCAAAACAAGAAGGCACTTTTTTATAACTATCTCGGCCGGTATTTCAGTTTTTCAATTATCATGCGCTACCCACGCACCACCGGATTACGAAACTCCTCGTTGATTTCCCGGATCTCTTTCAAGCCATCGATATATGGCTGATAGATCTGGTCTGTTCTTCCGCCGCCGCGGTTGTCGCAGCCGGAACAGAACTCGCATTCTGTTCCACAATCGCCCCACTAAGCCTGGTGAACGATTCGTATTCTTTCCTCCCGCGTCGTATCCTTGATCAAAATCGATTTCATTGCCTTTCCTCCACGATCTGTCTCTGATACCGGTTGATTCCGCCTATGCTTTTGACATGGGTATAGCCCATCTTTTTCAGAATGCCGGCAGCCCTAAGGCTTCTGGACTCACGAAGGCAGTAAAGAAACAGCGGCCGGTCCTTCTCCAGGACGACCTGCTGAAAAACAAGCTCGAGATGACCAACTTCACCGGCAGGACAGAGAATACTATCCTTCAGGATGTATGGGCTGCGCTGCTTATGAGCCTGCTTGTATCTGCAGGCCGTCTTCTCGTAGAAACTGAAATGGAGCCAGCTGAGAAAAAGCCGGAAGCAGGATGCCATTTTCTGATAAAAATCCCAAATGCAGTCTTGTAGTCACTGATCTTTTCTTTTAGAAACTGCATCATTCACTGCTTGACGCTCCAGAAAGAAGCGTTCCTTCTCCTGCCTTCGACGCAATTTCTTTTCCATTTTTGCCTGCGTGCGTCGGATTTCTTCCTGGGATCTTTCTTTCAGCGATTTCCAGTTGGAGATGTGTTCAAAGATTTTCAGCATTGTTTTTTCCTCCTTTAGAATTACCTGTCAGGTTTCTGAGCCACTTGTATTTCCGGAACCTCAACGCTACAAAAGGCAGTTTGACAAACTCATCCATACACAGCACGGTATAAACGGCTATAGGCGGCCAGCGCCAGACAAAGGCAGAGAGATACCCCAGGGGCAGGATCACGAACCACATGGAAACAGCGTCGCAAATCAGGCCAAAACGCGTGTCGCCGCCCGCGCAAAATACGCCGCCCACCAGGCTGGAGTTAAAGGATTTTCCGATGCAATAAACAGCGTTGATCACCAGCATTCCTTGAAACAGCGCAAAGGCGCTCTCTTCCAACGGAACGAGTATGCGGCACGGGAAGTACAGCAGAAGCAGGATCAAGCCGCTGGCAGCGCCTAACAGAAGGGATCCTGCAAAAACCCGCTTGCCTGCCCACTTGGCATTGTCATAATCGCTTTGTCCCAACAGCTTGCCAATCAAAATGCTGCCTGCCGTGCCAAATCCTCCACAGCCCACGATTACCAGATTCCGCAGTGTGCTTGCCAAGGAATTGGCAGCCACCACTTCCGTGGAAATATGGCCCAGGATCGCGGCAATGGCTGCTGTGGCACAGCCCCAAATCAGATAATTACACTGGACTGGCAGCGTACACTTCACAAAATCCCGTCGAAGCTGAGAATCTGTATGCAGCACATCCCGGAATGCCGTTTTGCTTCCATTTCCATTTTTCAAAGCAATCTGGCAAAGCTTCACTTCTATGATGCGTGCCAGGCTTGTTGATAGTGCAACGCCGCACAGGGCTTTATATGGATCATTCGGGAACAGCACATAAATGGATATGGCGTTCAGGACAATGTTGCTGAGCAGACAGGCGGCGCTGATCTGAGCGCTGATTTTGGTTTGCTCCATGCTTTTCATCACGGCCAGCAGCATTTGGGAAACGCCCATCATCAGGTAACTGACGCTGACAAAGCGAAGATACCCAGCGCCATAAGCGATCAATGGATCATCCTGGGTAAAGAGGCACATGAGGCGATCTGGCATCAACAGCGCAGCCAGGAAGAACAGAAAGGAAATCACGCAGGAGTATCGCAGGGCCAATCCTTGCACCCTACTGATGGTTTCCGCATCGCCCTTTCCCCAATATTGAGCCGCTAACACAGACGCACCGGTAGAGAGGCCAAAGTAGAACAGTGTCAGGACGAAGGTCACCTGCCCGGCCAAGGAAGATGCGGACAGCGCTGTTTGACTGACATGCGTCAGCATCAGCACATCCGCTGTGCTGACCACAGCGCTGAGCAAATTTTGTAAAACAATTGGCAGCATCAGCTTCCAGAGAACTTTCATAAAAGAAAAACGATCAAACTTCTTCTCCATCAGGAACACCTCCTGATACAATTTTCGTTCATGAACGTTGAAAAATCTATCAGTATATGATAAAATTTTTATAACAATCGTATTTTATGGAGGTGTTACTATGCAACAACTGCAGATAAACCCGGATGGCAGCGAACGGTTGGAATACACCATGAAAGGCTTACCAGTGCGCATCAGCACCGACAGGCTGCGAATCTTCCAGGATTATGCCGCCGCCTGCCACTGGCATGATGATTTTGAACTCCTGGCGACGTTGGACGGTGAGATGGACTATTTTGTGAACAGCAAACGGGTTCATCTGAAAAAAGGCGACGGCATTTTTGTCAACGCCCGTCACCTGCATTACGGATATTCGGAGAAAAAGCAGGATTGCCTGTATCGTTTTGTGGTGTTCCATCCTGACTTGCTGGGAGGCTCTGCCCCTGTTCAGGAAACAATTTCCCAATTTACCCGGGACGATCAGCCGGATTATTGGCATCTGGATGCATCCAGTGAGGGGATGCTGATCTTTCATTCCCTGTATGCGGCAGCGGAAGCGGGCGATGCCTTGCAGGTGCTGTCTCTAAGCGCCGGCCTACTGAATACGCTACGTGAAATAAAAATCGATCAGGCATTGGGCGAAAGCAGCGCTGATTGGCTGTTGCTGCGTCGGATGACCGGATACATCCAGGGCCATTACGATGAATCCATCACGCTTGCTGAGATCGCCGCAGCCGGAGCCGTCTGCCGT
>JAGBND010000051.1 GCA_017634575.1 Bacillota bacterium | reverse complement strand
TATGCATACTCTCTGCAGAATCCGTGGGTGCTGACCTTCATGCGGTTAGGCGGCTCCTTAACTCATGAGACTGCCATTGCCGCCCTTGACCACATCGGCGTGATTGCCATGGTTGACGATCCGGATTGGCTTGCTTCTCCGGTTTATCCATCGGCAGGCAAGTACAACAAGGGGATGGAAAAGGTGATCGGTGTGGAAGTCCCAGGAGCATCGGTTCCACGAGATAAGGATGGTAGGAAAAAGAGACGGGTGAAGAACCTGATCTACACAGAGCCAAACCTGCTGATTACCGACCTGATTCCCGTTCCACGGTTTTATCAGTACCGGGATTATCTGCCGCAGGAGTGGATGAACACACTAAATAAGGCGGCAGAGGCTGCCGGAAAGGAGGCCGACAGATGGGTTACACAGAACGACGTGCAAGACGTTCCCTGCTACCGGAAAAGAAGGAAGAGCAGGAGCTGATAAAAGAACTGGAAGCGATGCGGATTCCGACGGCGGCCTATTGTCGGCTCTCCATGGAGGGCGAGGAAAGCATCGAAAACCAGATCCAGCTGGTGGAAGGGTACATTCAGGATTCTCCGGATCTCCTGCTCGTGGATACCTACGTGGATAACGGATTCACAGGAACAAGTTTTGACCGGCCCGAGTGGAACCGTCTGATGCTGGATGTGCAGCAGGGCAGGATTAACGCCATTGTGGTAAAGGACCTTTCCCGGTTCGGTCGCCATTACGTGGAAGCAGGCAGGTATATCAACGACATCTTTCCGAAGCTCGGTGTACGGTTCATCGCCATCACCGATGATTTCGACAATACGAGAGCTTCTGACCGGGATGACCTCATTGTCCCTGTGAAGAATATGGTGAACTATTACTATGCCAGAGACATGAGCCAGAAAGTTCACGCTACTTTTGAAGAGAAGAAAAAGAGCGGCGAGTTGCTGGGGGCTCCCGCTTTCGGCTACTTCCGTGCAAATACAGAAGTACAGCGGAATCTCCTGCGGATTGATGAAGAACATGCGCCTATTGTCCGCATGATGTACCGCTGGGCTGCGGCAGGGGTTGATATGAGCGATATCGCCAGACGGTTGAACCTGATGGGCGTGCCTTCTCCCTGGGGCTGCAGATGGCGCGACCAGAACCTGCGCCTGATCCTGTCCAACCCAGTTTACTACGGTACTTTCATCAGCGGCAAATGGGTGGTCAACATGCACCAGAGAACAAAGACGGACCGGGAAAGCTGGCTGGTGTTCGAGGATCACCACGAGGGACTTGTGAGCCGGGAACTGTGGGATGCAGCACAGGAAAAGATGAAGGTCAAGGTCCGGGGAGAGAAGATTCCAAAGGCGCTGGATGGACTTTTATACTGCTCGACATGCGGGAGACAGCTTGGCGTGAGACGACAAAGCGGAAAGGTCATTTACCACTGTCCAATGCACACGGGGCAGGGACTACTGAAGACTGGGTCGGCTCCGCTTACCAGAGCGCCACAGATCGTGGAGACGGAGCTTAAAAAGATGGTGCTGAGGGAGTGCCGTGACTATATGAAGTGGATCGAAGGGTGCCGGGAAGCCATCCGCACGGCCGATCAGAACACCGGTCTTATGGGAAGGCTGAAAAGGAAATCCGTCTCCCTCATGAAGCAGAAGAAAGAGGCGGAATCTACCCTGATGCAAATCTACCAGGATTACCGCGACGGCATGTTGGACATGCAGAGCTTTATGGATCTGCGGGAGCAGCTTTCCAATGAGAAGGCAAAAGCGGAGAAGGAGATCACGGACGTCCTTTCCATGCAGCGGCAGACGAAGATAAGGGTGAAGAAGGTACGAGCGTTTCTCACCACCATCGATGGCCTTGTGTTCTACTCCTGGAATGAGGAGTTGCTGCGCCGCATCGTGGAGAAAGTGGAACTGAAGCCGGACGGAACGGTCAAGGTGGCGCTTATGATGAAGGACGAGATCGAGAAGCTCACGATGGAGGATTAAGTGATGAGAGAAGACGCGCTTCCCGCTTTCTACCTGCGGTTATCCGTGGCAGATGGCGATAAGAAAGAATCAGACAGCATAGAAAACCAAAGGAAGCTCCTGCTCCGGTACATCGGCAAGATGCCGGAGTTCGGCGGCAGCGACATCATGGAGGTTCCGGATGTACCGCACCTGGAGTACATCGATGATGGCTACAGCGGGAAGAACTTTAACCGCCCGGCTTTCCAGCGGCTTATCACCGATTGCAGAAAGGGTAAGGTTTCCGCAATTCTGGTGAAAGATGTCAGCCGCCTGGGCCGCGACTACGTTGAGGTGAACAGCTACCTGGAGGACATTTTTCCGTTTTTGAGGGTACGCTTTATCGATGCCACACTGAAATATGATACGGGAACAGAGTGCCAAAGTGAGCTGCCCTTTGATGTACAGTTTTCCAACATGGTTAACACCTACTACCTCAAGGACATCGCTATTAAGAGCGCAGCTGGGCGGGTAGCCAAGTGGAAGCGTGGCGAGCTTGCCTCCACGTCAACGCCAATCGGCTATGTCTGTGAGGATGTGAAGACAGGCTGGAGTATTGACGAGGACGGTGCCAACATTGTGAGGACGGTTTTCGATCTTGCTTTAACTGGCCTTGGCACAGGCGCGATTGCCACAGAGATGAACAGAAGGGGCATTCCGACGCCTTACCGGTACCTGAAAAGTAAAGGACTCTGGCGGGGTGGATCGTTCAATACTGTCGAGGAGAAGATGGTCTGGGATCACGCTGTGGTCGCCAACATCCTCCGAAACGAGGCCTACACGGGAATGCTGGTACAGGGTAAGACCCAGAGCATCGTGCTGGGAAAAGGGATCAGCAAACCAGCCCCGGACAACATGCGCTGGAAGCACGAGGGAAAGCATGAGGCGATTGTAAGCTCGGAGGAGTTCGAGAAGGCGAAGAGCGTGATTCGGTTTCTGGATTCCCCTGTGGAGCGGACAGAACATGATTACACGCTGAAGGGTGCGGTGCGCTGTAAGAATTGCGGACGAAGGATGATCCGAAGCATGAGCGGAACCTTCTGCTGCCATGGAAAGCACCAGAAGGACTTCACCGGTTGCAGCGGGACCTGGAAGGAAGAAGAAATCGAGAAGGTTGTCCTGGCAGAACTGATCCGAAGAGGGAAACAGGCTGCGGAACTGCTGAGACGCCTGAAACGGGATGACTACGATGTCAGCGGAGCCAAGAAGGAGATCGCCGATTTGAAGCGGGAACTCACATCGAAATACATGGCCTATGTGAGAAAAGAAATCAGTCAGGAGGACTACATTGCTTTTCAGAAGGAGGTCAGGGCGAAGACGGCAGAGCTGGAAGGGAGAATTACCGTCACGAGGGGCAGCAACGAGCACCTGGAAGAGGTGGAGGATGCGCTGAAGCCTCTGGCGGACGGGAGAGTGGCTGCCGAAAAGAACGGACTGACACAGGCCATGGTGCAGGAGCTGGTCGAGAACGTCTGGGTCGGGGATGAGATTACGGTCGAGTTCAAGGCGGATTCGATAATGCAGATTGCTGAAGACGAGCTGGTGGGGTGATTCCTGCCAGTCCTTTTTTGCCTGTGCGTAGAAGATAGGATGAGCTGTTTTTAATTATTCACAAAACCGGTGTCAAACAAACGATTTTGCTCGTTTTTATAAACAGATACTTTGAAATTTGCTTTACGAGATAGGTCGAAGCATGGTGGTGAGTTCTGTTTTCCGTCATACTTTCTCTTCAGTCTGATCACACGATAATATTGATAAATCGGGCTGTTTGGGGTATACTGTTATTTGGATTTTTGTGCTCTTTTTTGGGCTGGGAAGGGGGCGACGGCTGTGTTTGATCCTAACAAGATCGAGGACTTGCAGTTTTCTACTGAGAAACAGATTATGGACAGGAAGTCGGCACGGATCAAGGCCGTTGATCTTGCGATTCCTATTGTTGCCATGGCGAATGCTGACGGCGGTTATCTTGCTATCGGCATTGAGGATGATGGCACGATTACTGGGATCGACGCAAACGAGAAGAATCTGAATGAGCTGCTGCGTGTGCCATACGATTTCTGTATTCCGAGTGTTCAAGTAGATCTGAAGACAATGGATGTGGTCGATGCTAAAGGCCAGCCGAATCATATCCTGCGCATGCAGATACTTCCCAACAATAAAGTTGTAGCGAACCAGGCGGATGAGGTATATCTGCGGGTGGGCGATAAAAGCAAAAAGCTGAACTTTGAGCAGCGGCTTCAGCTTGTATACGCAAAGGGCGTAAAGTATTTTGAGGAGCAGCCTGTTGCTGGTGCAACCATCAATGACATAGATTTGGAGGTCGTGGCCGAGTACTGTAAGAAAATCGGTTATGACAAAGGGGATGCTGAATTCTATCTGCGGCATAATCATGATTTCGTCGTCACTCGTGGTGATGAAGATGTGGTCAGCGGCGCAGCAATTCTTCTATTTGGAAAGAACCCGCAACGTTTCTTCCCTCGTGCTCGCGTGCGTTTTGTTCGCTATGAGGGCAAGACTGCCGAGGTAGGCGACCGGATGAATGTGGTGAAGGATGAGAAATTCGATGGTCGCATACTGGATCAGGTAAGAGCAGCTACAGCTTTTGTGAAGACACAGATCCGTGAATATACGAAACTGGGAGCTGGCGGAGTGTTCCGGACGACACCTGAATTTCCGGAGTTTTGTTGGACTGAGCTGATTGTGAACGCCGTGGCACACCGTGACTATAGCATCGGCGGAACGGATATCCAGATCAAGAT
This sequence comes from Bacillota bacterium, assembly GCA_017634575.1. Classification (GTDB taxonomy): domain Bacteria; phylum Bacillota; class Clostridia; order Lachnospirales; family Bianqueaceae; genus RUG760. The sequence goes on along the minus strand of JAGBND010000051.1, from coordinate 1,588 downwards.
GTTCGATGATCATTTCACCGTGGAAAGCCCAGGCATACTTCCCGGACTTGTTCGCGTAAATAATATCCGAGAGTTCCATTTCTCCCGTAATCCTATGATCGTGGAGTTCCTAAACGAATACGATCTTGTGAAGGAATTTGGTGAAGGCGTTGACCGTATCTACCGAGATATGGAAGAAGCGGGCCTTCCGGAGCCAGAATACCGTCAGTCAGAGTTCATGCTCTATGCTACGCTGAAGAATAAAAACTGGGGCAAAGAAGATGCATCTTGGGCTGATACGGCTCAGGATAGGGCCCAGGATAGGGCTCAGGATGAGACTCAGGATAAGTCGACCATGATTCTTGATTTTTGCGTTAAGCCCAGGACAAAGCAAGAAATAATGGATCACCTGGGATTTTCCAGCCGTAGGCAGTTTAACGAAAGATATATGAAGCCTTTGCTGGAAGCGGGGAAACTTGTAATGACAATCCCTGATAAGCCAAGCAGTAAAAATCAAAAATACGTGGCGAAGAAATGAAAAACGGCCCACTGAGCGGCTTTCCAAATCCCGGATAGTGGCTTAGTGGGCTTCTTTAATAGAATTCTGCATTTTACCTGAATTGCAGAAAACCATTGAAATGGAGGTCAGCATGAACACAATCCACCACATCGCCATCATTTGCTCCGACAAGGAAGAGGCGCTCCATTTCTACCATGACCTCCTCGGCTACCCGATCATCCGGGAGAATTACCGGCCGGAGCGGGATGACTGGAAGATCGATCTGCAGCTGAATGATACGACAGAACTTGAGCTTTTCATTATGAAGGACCATCCGGGACGTCCGTCACCTGAGGCCTATGGTCTGCGGCATCTGGCGTTTCGTGTCCCCTCTGTGGATGAGATGGTCGCGGAGTTGGAGAGGAAGGGAATCCCCTGTGAGCCAATCAGAACGGACACGTTCACCGGCGAGAAGATGACCTTCTTCCATGATCCGGACGGATTACCGATTGAGATACATGAGTAAAACTATATAGAATCGATCGTGTTGCGCCCGCGTATACCACAGACAGCCCCCAGGGAGAACCGAGGGAACTGGTGTGGCTTACGCGGGCAGTTTTTTTGTTATACGCCGAACTCCGAAAGCAGCGCCTTCAGGAATGTCAGCGTCCTTGTGAGAATCGCCTTCTCGTCATGGTTGCAGTCGAGGAGAAGGTCGTGGATCTCTGTGTCAACGGGCGAGCTGGAGTGTTTCAGATTATCCGTAAGAAGATCGTCAGCGGAAACGTCAGGTGCGTTGGCGATAGCAACTATCAATTCAAGACTGGGGAAACGCCGTCCATTCTCGATGTTACTGATATGCCTGTAGTTTATCGATACGAGTTCCCCAAGTTCTTCTTGAGATAGGTTTTTCATTGAGCGATAACTCTTTATCCGCTTTCCTATGCTTTCATAATCTATGGCCATGTGTAAACCTTCCTGAAAAAAACTCGTGGTCAGGGGGCACCAGCCCCCTAAATCACTATGTTTACTGTTCCTTTTTACATCGGGTACATGTGCCCGATGATGTGTCTTTCTTTGCGTATACCATTCCTCGGAGAGTTTCCAATT
>JAGBND010000050.1 GCA_017634575.1 Bacillota bacterium | reverse complement strand
TGGAGAGATGTACTACACGCCAGATAATGGAGGCCCGTCGTTTCAGGCAAAAGAGGTCAACATCAAGGAAGGATCCCGTAGGGCTGCAGATCCGCTCGACCCGCCAGTAAAGGATTAGAAACCACAGAACGCACATTGGGCTTTTTCTTCTGGACTGACAAAAGATGCCATGCTTAGTAGCGTTTTACGCTCTCATTGGATTTATACAGCCTAAGGATGATGATGACAAGCAAGATAGAAACAGCCCCGCACTCAAGGGAAGCGCCGCCGCCGGTGGAGATATGGCTCATCTTATCGCCAAATCCAAGGTTGTTGACTGCGGAAGCGGAATCGCCGCCGCCGATGACGGTGATGGCATCCTCAAGGCCTGCAAGAACCTTGGCAACAGCGATGGTGCCGTCAGCGAATTTGGGCATTTCGAATGCGCCCATGGGTCCGTTCCAGACAACCGTCTTAACGTCTTTCAGCGCGTCAGCAAACAGTTTCTGGGTTTCGGGACCGATGTCCAGACCCTGCCATCCATCCGGAATCTCGCCGGTCTTTACGATCTGGGTATTGGCATCGTTGGAGAAAGCGTCAGCGATCACGTTGTCAACGGGAAGCAGCAGCTTAACGCCCTTCTCTTCAGCTTTCTTCAGCATATCCAGCGCATAGTCAAGGTAGTCGTCCTCGCAAAGAGAGGTACCGATCTTGCCGCCCTGAGCTTTGGCAAAGGTATAAGCCATGCCGCCGCCGATAATCAGCAGATCAACCTTGTCAAGCAGGTTGTTGATGACGGAAATTTTGCTGGAAACCTTGGCGCCGCCAAGAATAGCAGCGAAAGGACGTTTCGGATTGTCAACGGCATTGCCGAGGAAATCGATTTCTTTCTGCATCAGGTAACCAACAACTGCGGTTTTGATATATTTGGTGACGCCAACGTTGGAGCAATGAGCTCTGTGGGCGGTACCAAAAGCATCGTTAACGAAAACATCAGCCAGAGAAGCCAGTTCTTGAGAGAAGGTATCTTCATTCTTGGTTTCTTCTTTACGATAACGGGTGTTTTCCAGCAGAATGACATCACCGTCCTTCATAGCAGCGACAGCAGCGCGGGCGTTGGGTCCGACTACTTCAGGATCAGCAGCAAATTTGACTTCCTGTCCAAGCAGCTCGGAAAGACGAACGGCAACCGGCGCCAGAGAAAGCTCGGGCTTCGGCTCTCCTTTCGGTTTTCCAAGGTGGGAGCAAAGAATAACCTTGCCGCCGTCAGCGATCAGTTTCTTGATAGTAGGAAGCGCGGCAACCAGACGGTTCTCATCCGTAATTTTGCCATCTACCAGCGGAACATTGAAGTCGCAGCGAACCAGTACGCGCTGAGATTTGACGTTGATATCGTCAACAGATTTTTTGTTGAGCATAGGATAAACCCCTTTCATATTTTTAAAAAGAGCCACAATATAGGACTCTAGTCCATTGTATACCAAATTGATCAGAATATCAAGGAAAACTCACTATTATTTCACACTGTCAGAAGCTTTGCGAGAGCATATCGGAGGCGATGGTCTGATTGAACATCGCGCGAATTTTCTTTGGGTTTTTTGTCTGCCCCAGAATCCACATCAGCTTGGTGACGGTGGCCTCCAGGGTCATATCGTAGGCTTCCAGAACCCCGAATTCCTTCTTGGCCACATGGCCCGAATGGTAAACCGAAATATCGCTGCCTTCAAAAATAGCCTGGGTGGTCAGAACGATGGTCTTGTCTTTCTGGATCAGATATTCGATGGCCTCATGAAAGTCATATTTGGGGCCTTCGGGGATGCCGCCGACGCCATAGCTTTCCAGTACAAACGCATCGTAAAAAGAAGCCGCCGCTTTCAGAATATCCGCGCTGACGCCCGGGATCAGCTTCAGCACAAAAATATGGGAATCCATATTCAGATAAAAGCTGACGATAGCATCTTTGGGCACCGGCTGGATATATTGGACAATCCCCCGGTCATGGATCATGGCAACCACCGGATAGTTGATGCTGCTGAAAGCATCATAGCTTTTGGTGTTCATCTTTCTCGCTCTGGTTCCCATAATCACTTTTCCGCCAAAAACGACAACAACTCCGCTGCCTTCATCAAAGCAGGCATAGCGGAGAGAGTCATATAGATTGATGGCGGCGTCTGTCATGTCGGTTCCGATGGGCCGCTGGGAACCGGTTAAAACAATCGGCTTCGGACTGTTTTGAATGAGATAGGACAAGGCTGCGGCAGTATAAGCCATGGTATCGGTTCCATGAGCAATGACAAACCCGTCATACTGCTCATAGAGGTCTTTAATGGTTTCCGCAATCTGAAGCCAGCAGTCCGGGTGCATGTTGGTAGAATCGATATTCATCAGCTGGATGGTATCGATGCTGCAAAGCTCCCGGGCTGCGGGAATGTAGGATAATAGTTCATCCGATGAAAGCATCGGAGAAAGGCCGTTTTCGGTTGGCTTGCACGCAATGGTGCCGCCGGTGGCAAGGAGAAGGATTTTCTTCAAGGCAGTAAATTACTCTTTCTTCAGGGCGTCGCGAATCTCGGTTAACAGCTTGACTTCGTCGGAAGGCTCCGGATCCGGTTTCGGCTCTTCTTCTTTTTTCTTTTTAAGTTTGTTAAGTCCCTTGACCAGAATAAAGACAACCACTGCGATCAGCAGGAAGTTGATGATGTTCTGGATAAAGGTACCGTAGTTGATGGAGGCTTCTTCGCTCAGCTTGATGGCAAATTTGGTGAAATCCATTCCGCCGATGAGCCAGCCGATGAAAGGCATCACAATATCGTTGACCAGTGAGCCTACGATAGCTGTGAAGGCAGCGCCGATGATCATGCCAACGGCCAGATCCATCACGTTGCCGCGAGCGATAAACTCTTTAAATTCAGCAAATAATTTCTTCATGACAATATCCCTTCTTCTGTGAATTCTTTGTATAGTGTCCGGGTCATATCCTTCAGTCTCCTTGCCGAAAAGACCTTGGAAACATTGTAAAATAAGAACCCTGAAAAGTCAATTGCAAGAACAGCTAAAATGCGGCTTTTCCCCCGACAAAGCATTGCATGAGACTAAAATCAGAATCCAATAAAAGCAGGTCAGCCCTCTTCCCCGGCTCGATGCTTCCAAACTGATCCTGAACCCCCAGATCCCTGGCAGGATTGATGGTGGCCATATAAAAGGCATCTTCAGCCTTTATGCCAAGGCCGATCAGGTTCCGCACCGCATCCAGCAGGCAGATGACGCTTCCGCAGAGGGTGCCGTTCTTAAGATATGCCGCATCGGATATGCGATACGGCAGATAAGGCGGCAGCATGTCCTGAGTGAGGCCTGAAAGCTCGCAGGCATCCGTTATCAGGGTAATGCCTTCCCTGCCCTTCATCTGATAGATCAGACGGACGATCTCCGGCTTTACATGGACCAGGTCGCCAATGAGCTCACATCTGATGGATGGATCCAACAGAGCTGCGCTGATGACGCCCCCTTCTCTATGATGCAGTCCTCGCATGGCATTGAAAAGATGGGTTGCCCGGCTGACGCCGGCTTCGATTCCTAAAACGGCCTCTTCCCTTTTGGCATCCGTGTGTCCCATGGACATGGAAATGCCAAGCTCCTTGCCTAGACGAATGACATCCAGGGCGCCGGGAAGCTCCGGCGCTATGGTCATCAGCTTGATAAAGCCGGGGCCATAGGACAGAAACTCCAGCAGTTTTCCTGTAGAAGGCATCTGAAGGCAGCTGCGGTTCATGGCTCCTTTTTTAACCGGATTCAAAAACGGCCCTTCCATGTGAATGCCCAATACCCGGGAGATGCCATCTTCCCGATGGGCTTCTGTCTGAGACAGATAGCGGATGGATGCAAAGGCTTTCTGATCCGAGGTGGAGGCAATGGTTGGCGCAAAGGCGGTGGTTCCTTTTCGGGAAAGCGCCCTGCGCAGCTTTTCAAACCTGGAAGGATTCGTTTCTGTGCAGGAAATGCCCTGATAGCCGTGAATATGCACATCAATCAGACCGGGAACAAGAATTTGGTCTTTAGCGTCCACGATCTCTTCCCGGAGATTGACCTCCGTCACGGGATCGTTATCAGGCTGGCAAACGGAGGTGATATAGCCGTTTTGGATGGTTACATCCAGCTTTTTAAACGTAAAATCGCCTGAAAGTACAAGCGCGCCCCGGATGAGCATAAGCCTGCTCCTTTCCAATGGATTACTGATAAATAGGGTTAGAACTCCAGGTCATACCAAAGAGCCAGATACGGATCGATTTCCAGAAGATCGGACATGGCATCCGGCACCAGCAGATAGTCCAGAATCAGCGCCGTCATATACGGCCCATCCGCTGAATGCAGCACGGATACATAGTAGTTGTGGGTTCCATCCGTAAAGCAGGATGCGTAATTGGAATGAGACTGCTCCACATATCCCGTTTTCCCGCCGATAAAGGTAAGGCCGGGAACGGAATAGTCTCCGTTCAGGAAGAAGGAAGTGTTTTCAATGTATATCTCATTCTCCTGTCCCTGGCTGATAATCTTAATAGTGGCTTCTTTGGTGCTTTCCAGCTCTCTGAACAGATCATAGGAAGCAGCTTTTCGGATCAGAAGATTCAGATCGTAGGGGCTGGTATAGTGCTCCGCATCGAAAAGGCCATGAGGATTGGCAAAATGAGTATCATTCATTCCCAGTTCTTTGGCTTTCTGATTCATCAGATCGGCAAAGGACTCAATGGAACCGGCAATCTCGATGGCTATGGCGCAGGCCACATCGTTGTAGGATTCTGTCAGCAGGGCGTACAGCATATCCCGCATGCTCATCTGATCCCCTTCTTCCAGCCAAAGCAGCATGCTGTCCGGGTCGTCATAACAGCCGTAGAGGCTTCCGATGGTCACCGGCGCATCCAGGTCTTTTGTATATTCCAGGGCAAGGATGGTGGTCATCAGCTTGGTGGTAGAAGCCGGATAGAGCTTGGCATGCGCATTTTCTTCATACAGCACTTTACCGGTCTCGTCGGTTACATAAACGCCGCCCACTTTGAAACGGGAGGCAAGCTCCATATCGTAGATGGTCTGCAGTTTATCCTTCACTTCGGAAGAAGAAACGGTGCGCGGCAGCACGAGGCTCAGCTGTCTGTCAGGCTGCATGAGATAATTCGTCTCTTCCTGAGAAAAGATCTTATGGCTGCGTCTGGTTATCAGCAGAATCAGGATGACGGACAGCGCCACGATCAGAAAAAGGCAAACAATAAGGCGCATCATCTCCTTCTGACGTTTTCTCTTTAATCTTTGCCGGCGTTTTTCGTACCGTTCCCGTTCATATTTATCCATTATCGATTGTCCCCATCCATGCTTTTCTGGCAGCCGGGTAAGGCAGATTACCAAGCTGTTTCTTGATCCGTTCCAGGTAGCTCCATTTCTTATCTTCCAATTCCAGATGATGCAGCGACCACTGATACAGGCTTCTGCCCGATAAAAGGGTATTCTCGTTCTCCATGCGTGCAAGGCGCTGCTCGTTCATCAGGGTATCGGATAACTCCAGCGAATCCTCGGAAGTGTTTTTGGACAGACAGAAAATAGCCTCTTCCATCAATGCTTCCCGCATGTCCTCCGGCACATCCTGCCGGTGCTGATACAGAAGGCTCAGCAGATGATCCGCTTTGGGCAGATCGCCGGCCCACATTGCCTGTTCATAGGCCCGGTTCAGATACAGCACCGCAAATAAAGAAATCGGCCCATCCTCTTCAAAAGGCTCCGTGTCCAAGGCTTCCATGCCCTCCTCAGTGGGATCAAACGTGCCCTCGGAGAGACGGGAAAGATCCCTCATGATCTCGTAGAACAGGGCTCTTTCCTGGGGCTTGAACGCAATCAGACAGGCTTTAAGGCCATCGTTGGGAAGGCCCGCCCGGTACAAAGGAAAACCGAAAACCACCAGCATCCACAGACCGCTGAGGAAAAAGGAAAACAGAAAGCTGCCGGCGAAAGTCTCGCAGGAGACAAAGCCGGTCCTCAGCAGGAAGAAGCTAAGAAGCGTAAAGATCAGATCCAGGAGACAGCCGCCCCAAAAGTAGAAAAATAAAGCTTGCTGTTTTCTGTTTTTGGACGTTTCCGAAATCCCGGCCGGCGCCATAAGGATGCTGCTGATCTCCATTTCCGGAAGCCGTTCCCGAATGTAGAAATGATTTCTTTCCCGCACATGCACTTTTCCCAGAAGCTCAATGCCCAGAAGCTGCATGCCATGGATTAATCCGCCCGTCAGCTGGCCGAGAATGCGCAAAAGAAAGTGAAGAAGGAATGAAAAAATAAAGGAAATAAGCAGCGAAATGGTATGAAAAGCGGTGTCGTAGTAACGGCTGACTGCATCCACTGCTCTGGTGCCGATTAACGTCATCAAAAGCAGCAAAATCACCTCGATGACCAGGCTGACCGGCTTGTACAATTTGGAAAACAAAGCGATTCTCCCCTCAGTAATACATATAAAGCTGGCATTTCAGCATGCCGTTGTAAAGTTTCCTGCGCCGGCTTGCCTTTCGTCCGAAATACGCTTCAAAGGCTTCGTCCGGACTGATCAAGGAATAAGCATGATCCTTCAAAGGCTTCATGACCACGCCCAGGGTGCGGTAAAGCTCTCTGGCGGACTGGATATCCATCAGCCTTTCGCCATAAGGCGGATTGCAGAGAAAAACAGCCTTTTTATGATTTTCCATGGAAAAACTGTCGGACTTCAGATATTTGATATCCTGCTCCTTGAAATGAAGCACATGATCCACGCCGGCTCTTTTCGCGTTTTCCGCCGCGATCTGAAGCGCGGAAGCATCAATATCGAAGCCAAAGCCTTCAAAGGTGACATCCTTTTTGATGCGGCTTTTCAAATCCTCTCTGACGGAAGAAGCCATATCAGGCGGCATGATTTTCCAGTTTTCAAAGGAAAAGCGGCGTTTCAGCCCAGGGGCTATATTCAGGGCCTTCATGGCGGATTCAATCAGCAGGGTTCCCGATCCGCACATGGGATCCACCACCAGGGAATCGCTGTGCACTCTGGACAGGTCGGCGATGCCTGCGGAAAGGGTTTCTCGAAGAGGCGCGGCTGTCTCGTTGCGCTTGTAACCGCGCTTGTAAAGCCCGGGGCCTGTGGTATCCAGCATCAGGGTAACCTGATCCTTCATAATGGAAAACTGAATCTGCATCAGAGATCCTGTCTCTTCAAACCAGGAAAGGCCGTAACATTCCTTCAGATGGGATACCACTGCTTTTTTTATGATTTTCTGGCAATCAGGAACCGAATGAAGCTGGGAATTGAGGCTCCAGCCCTTTACCGGAAAGCGATCCTTGGATCCGATGAGATTTTCCCAGGGAACATCCTTGGTGCCTTCAAACAGGTCGTCGAAGGTTTTGGCTTCGAAACGGGCGAGAACAATCAGAACCCTCTCTCCCGTGCGGAGCATCATATTGGCGCGGGCTACATCCTCCAGATCGCCTTCAAAGGTGACATAGCCGTTCTGGGCCTGGACATTCGAAAAGCCGCCGTATTTCAATTCGTCGGCAGCCACGCCCTCAAGGCCGAATAACGTCGGAACCTGCAGTAAGTATTCCTGCTTTTTCAAGTTTTACCTCCAGGCCGGCCGAAAAGAAGTGATTTTCCTGCCGGAACTATTCAATGATTCGAAATCGGGTTTTTTCGTTTAAATTCGTAGAAGCAGTAGCTTGTGCCGCTCTCTTCGTCAATCAGGCGTTCGCTGCAGGATACCTCTTCGAAGGTTTCCTGGAAGGAAGCATGCATCATGCCTGTGAAAAAGGTGTCCGCATCCGGAACCGAAAGATTAATCATGGTCAGATAGATCTTGTCCGCGAAAGGCAGCGCTGCCTCATAGATCGAGGCGCCGCCGATGACAAAGATTTCTTCATTAGCCTTGGCGGATGCCTCCAATACCTTCTTCAGATCGCTGCGGACAACCACCTGCGGATGATCCACATGAAAAGAAGGGTCGGCGGATATGACAATATGCTGCCTTTTGGGCAGAACCCTGGGAAGGGATTCAAAGGTTTTCCGGCCCATTAGGATGGTGTGTTCTTTCGTAAGCTCCCGAAAATGCTTCAGATCGCCGGAGATATGCCAGGGAAGCGTTCCCTTTCGTCCGATGGCGCCGTCCAGCGCGCAGGCTAAGATGAGCGACAGCATCAGACGGCAACCTCCATACTGATCTTCTCGTGGAACTGATAGCCTTCCAGACGGATATCCTTTGGAGTAAAGGCATAGAAATCCGTAACGGCCGGATTGATCCACAGCTTGGGCGCCGGATAGGCCTTGTCTTTTCTGGAAAGCTGGACCTTCAGGGGCTCTACCTGATTTTCGTAGACATGGGCATTGCTGATCACATGGGTAAGAAGGCCGGGCCTTAAGCCGACGGACTGGGCAATCAGATGTGTCAGAACGGCATATTGGGTGGTGTTAAAAGGCACGCCCAGTCCCATATCACCGCTGCGCTGAACCAGCATGCAGTTAAGCCTTCCGTCCGTCACGTCCCAGATGGATAAAAAGCAGCATGGCGCAAGGGTGCCGGTGGGAAGCTCGGGAATCTGCCAGAGATCCACCATCATTCTCCGGCTTTGAGGATCCTTTTTTAAATCCTCCAGCAGCTTGTCCACCTGCTGATATTTCTTAATGACATAGCCATAAGCCGTGCCGATGGTGCCATCCTCCTTCATCCACTCATCCCAGATATGGACATTCTGTTCGTGGAGTTTGGTTACATCGTTTGACTGCTGCTGGTAGATCCAGAGGATTTCCTTCACAGCTGTTTTAAAGGCTACTTTTTTAGTGGTGAGAATAGGAAATTCCCGCTCAAGGTCAAACTGCATGATCTGATGAGGGAGTTTGTAGGTGGGAATACCGGTCCGGTTCTGGGCATAGTAACCGTGATCCAGAATATTTTCAACGATATTCAGGTACTGACGATCATAATCACTCATGGAGACACCTCTTTGCATGGTTCATGGGGATAAAAATCCGGGTGTATGGCAGCACTGCCGGAATGTATAATCAACGTCTAAGTATACACCAGAAAGCTTGAAAAATCAATGAATTGGACATATAATAATTAGCAAGTGCCCACGCTCTTTCGGAACACGGATACGCATCCTTTCCGGAAAAAGGAGCGCTGCGCACGAGGTACTGCAAAAAACTACAGGAGGTAATCCCCAATATGATTAAACTTGGCGGTCAGTTATATACGCTCCGGAAATTTACCCAGGATCTTCCGGGTATCGAAAATGTATTTAAGTTTTGCCAGGAAGAGGGATTTGAAACCGTACAGATTTCAGGATTCGGCCAGGTGCCGTTCCCGGATCTTTTGGCGCTGATTAAGAAATATCAGATAGACGTCTGCTGCACCCACTCACCCTGGGAAAGATTGGTGAACGATCTGCCGGCCTTGATCGAGGAACACAAACAGATGAATTGTCCGGTGATTGGTATTGGCATTATGCCTAAAGAAGCCCAAAGCGACATTCACGAGCTCTTTCTGTTTGTGAAGGAGGCTAATCGGATCGCAGCCGAGATCAAAAAAGCCGGTCTGCAGTTTGCCTATCATCATCACAATATCGAATTTCAGCTTCTGGAAGGAAGGCGGGTCATGGATTACCTGCTTCAGAACACGGATCCCGAAACCTTCCACTTTATTCCGGATACCTACTGGCTGCAGATGGGCGGCGTCAACCCTGCTGACTTTATTCGCTATCATCTGGCCGGCCGCGTAGATGTCTGCCACTTCAAGGATTTTGCGGTCAACGGCTTTACGCCTATCTTTGCCGAGGTCGGCGAAGGCAACCTGAACCTCTTTGACTGCTTCAAAGCCTGTCAGGAAATCGGCGTATCCTCTATCGTCATCGAGCAGGATATCTGCCCGAGAGATCCATTTGACTGCCTGCATTACAGCTTTAATAACTTGAACCGGTTGGCGATTGCCTGCGGAGACAGAGAATAAAAAACATAGAAAACACAGGGGACGGTTCTATGTGTTCGCTTGCGAACACATAGAACCGTCCCCTGTGTTGTATTTGAGTTTCCCTGTAAGCCGAGTTCTGTCTGGGAGAATCATCTATCTTGGACTGATGTTGCCACCAGCCTCCAGCGACCTACCCGAGAGCACGACGGGCAGCCGTATCGCTCTCTGTTTGGTCTTGCTCCGGATGGGGTTTGCATTGACCCTTTCTGTCACCAGAAAGGCGGTGAGCTCTTACCTCGCCGTTTCACCCTTACCTTCTTGAAGAAAACTCCAATGAAGGCGGTTTCTTTTCTGTTGCACTTTCCTGAGAGTCACCTCTACTGGACGTTATCCAGCATCCTGCCCTGTGGAGCTCGGACTTTCCTCACCGAATCCATGATCCGGCGCGATTCTCCGGAAAACTCAAAGTTTTAAGCTGCAAGGGCTTGCAGCCGGTAATCAATAACGAATGCCTGATGATGGATCAGACATATGCCGCACCGATGATGCCGGCATCGTTGCCTAAGGTGGCCTGAACCACATCGGGCAGCGAGACCTCTTTGCAGAATACATCCTGCGCCAGCTGTCTTCTCACCGGTTCCAAAATCACATCGCCCTGGGCGCAGATGCCGCCGCCGATGACGATCTTCTCCGGCTGGAAGATATTGACCAGATTGGTGACGCCTTCAGCCACATAGAAAAGATACTCGGCTACCGCGTCTTTGGCTGTCTGATCGTTTTCATGATAAGCGGTGAAAATACCGATGCCGTTCAGATCGCCATTTTCCTGCCAGATCTGATAGAGCCGGCTTTCAGGGTGCGCCGTGGCGGCTTTCTTTGCCATGCGGATCAGCGCTGTGGTGGATGCGTAGGCTTCGAAGCATCCCCGGCGCCCGCAGGTGCACATCTCGCCGCCGCTGACAATAACCGTATGGCCCACCTCGCCTCCGGCGTGATTGACGCCGTCGTAGACCTTGCCATCCAGGATGATGCCTCCGCCGACGCCTGTTCCAAGGGTGATCATCACACAGGAGCGGCTGCCTTTGGCGCTGCCGGCCAGGACTTCGCCCAGCGCGGCTGCATTGGCATCGTTGTCAATATGAATAGGCACATCAAATCTTTTTTTTAGTTCAGGCACCAGCGGCACATCGCGCCAGCCCAGATTGTTGGAGAAAAGCACGATGCCGCTCTCTTTGTCGGAGGCGCCGGCGCATCCGATGCCGATGCCGCTAAGATCCGCTGCCTGAAGATGGCTTTCGTCCAGAATATCCTGAATCAGATCAGCAATATCGCTGACCACAAGGGAGTAGTTCTCACCCGCGCGGGTGGGAACACTTTTTTTCAGGACGATCTCCTTCTCCTCATTTACCAGTCCGGCGGCAATTTTGGTTCCGCCGATATCAACACCGATACGATATTCCATGGAAGATTCCGCCTTTACAGGATCTGAAGATAAACCGCACGTCCTTCCAGGCCTACCGTTTCACCGGCAGCCGGAAGCAGAATCGCATCACCCTTCTTAAAGGGCATGCCGTCAATTTTACCGCTGCCTTCCAGAATCAGCACGATCTGGAAATGATCCAGGGATACGGCAATTTCCTGAATGCCGCGCAGATTACGGCGGTATACCTGGAAATAGTCACAAACCACCCCTTCATCGATATTAGAATATTCATTTCCTTTACTGGATGTCAGGTTGGTTACCTGCAGGGCTTTTTCCACATGAAGCTGACGTGGATTTCCATCCAGACCCACACGGCCGTAATCGTAAACACGATAGGTCGTATCGGAGCTCTGCTGGATTTCCGCCAGAACAATGCCTGCGCCAATGGCATGAAGCGTGCCGGCGGGAATAAAGAAGGTGTCACCCTTCTTCACGGGAACGTAGTTGACGTAGTCTTCCAACGCGCCGGTTTCAATGGCTTCCTGGAAGGCGCTGGGCGTCATGTCCTTTTTCAGACCGTAGATCAGCTGGGCATCGGGCTCAGCATCCACGATATACCACATTTCTGTTTTTCCGCGGCCGGTAGGCCCTTCCAGTAAAAGCGCCTGCTCGTTGTTCGGATGAACCTGTATCGACAGATCATCACTGGCATCGATCAGCTTAATCAAAAGCGGAAACTTGCCGCCGGTTTCCCTGGCGCCTGTGTATCCCAGAATCTCTGTCGGATATTCACTCACGGCTTCCAGCAGGGTTTTGCCCTCCAGGAATCCGTTTTTAATCTTACTCTGCCCGTTTTCATGCGCAGAAACTTCCCAGGATTCTCCTGTATGAGCGGAGGGAATCTTTTTGGCAAAGATCCCTAACAGTCTGGTTCCGCCCCAGACAGTTTCCTTGAATTCGGGATCCATAAACATGGGCTGCCATTTTTTCATCCTTCAACACCTCCCGAAAAAGCGTCTTAGTAGGCAATTAAGGATTCAACTTTGTAATCCTTCAGAATTTCCCGTCCATTCAGGTCTTTCAGTTCGATGACAAAGTTCATGGAAACCACTTCTCCGCCAACCTTCTCAATCAGCTCACAGATGGCTTTGGATGTGCCGCCGGTGGCAATCAGATCGTCCACCACAGCCACCTTGTCGCCGGGTTTGATGGCATCCTCATGCATTTCCAGCACATTGGAGCCATATTCCAGATCGTAGCTCTGGGAGACAACCTTGCAGGGAAGCTTGCCGGGTTTACGGATCGGAATAAAGCCTTTTCTCAGCGCATAGGCAACCGGAACACCAAAAATAAAGCCTCTGGACTCCGGTCCGACGATGTAATCAATATCCAGATCCTTCAGCTGGGCGACAATCTGATCCACTGCTTCGTGAAGGGCATCCGGGTCTTTCAGCAAGGTAGTGATATCGCGGAACAGTACGCCTTTTTGGGGAAAATCGGGAATATCCCGGATTGATTTAGCAAGATCCATTATCATATCCTCCTTAATTGAAAATGTTGATGAACGATAACAAAGCACATGCCGGCTTTTGACTCCGGCAAAAATATGATATTTTGTATTATACCACATGCACCTTCACACTTGCAAGGATTCAAGTCTTTGTGGTGCATGCCGAGTTTTGCCTCCGGCAAAACTCCGATATTCTTTATCAACTGTTTTGAGAATACCTAATATGACTCAGCGTCAGTTTGGCGCGGGGGTCTCTGTAATAGGTATCTATGGATGCTTCAAAAACCATGTCGATCAGAGGCGGGTCGGAAAAATAGATGCCGTTCTGCATTTCTTTTTTCATCGTCTCCGGATCGGCGCTGTCCTGTATCAGCTCCTCGATCAGCTCCCGGTCAAAGCAGACAGCATTAAAGACGCCGCCTTCGTCCTCGGCCAGCAGGTTGATGACATTTCCCTTTGCGCCGCGGATCTGGCACTTTAACAGCCTTGCGCCACGAAACGCCAGCTGCGGACGGGGATTTTTTACACCGTAAGGCGCCAGCGCCTCCAGCTTGTCTATCCAGATGGGACGGATTTTGGAAGGCGTGATGACCGCATCAATCCAGACGGTGGGAATAAGCTCTTCTTCCGTTAAGACACAGTTTTCGTTTAAAGCGTCTCTTAAACGCGCGACCACTTCTTCCTCGCTGCCCGGCTCTGCATCCAGCGAAAAGCCTGCCGCCATGGCATGACCCCCTACTTTGGAAAACAAAGGCTTTACCTTGAAGAGTTCATCAATCATCATATAAGGCTCGATGGACCTTCCGGAACCTTTCAGGCCACCCTCAGCCTTCGTCAGCACCAATATGGGTCTGTAGAGCTTTTCCTTGAGCTTGCCTGCGACCAGTCCGGCTATGGATTCATGCAGATCCGGCAGATAGATTACCTTGACCTTGTCGCTCTCAGAAGAGGCGGCTGCCTGTTCGAGCCCATCCTTTACCCCCTGCTCCGTCATTTCCTGGCGCAGATGATTGGTTTCCATCAGCTCTCTGGCAATCGGCAGGGTTTCCTGATTCTGATCGGATAACAGCACATGGACATATTTGTTTTGAGAGCCCAGCCGCCCGCCTGCATTCAGCATCGGGCCAATGCGAAAGCCTACCGTATAGGGATCCAGTACGGAAACCTGGGCAACCTCCATCAGGGAACGGATGCCGGAGGAAGGATGCTCCTGCAGATAGCGCAGCCCCTGGTATACCAGACGGCGGTTATCACCCACCAGAGGCATCACATCGCAGACGGTGCCCATTGCGGCATAACCGCTGAGAAGCTTTAAAAGGCGAGGATTTTTTTCATCCCTGAATAAATGGCGAATCAGCTGATATGCTACAAAAGCGCCGCAGATATCCTTCCATGGAGATAGATCATCGTCCCGATGGGGATTAATGACAAAATCAGCAGGCGGTAACAGCTGGCTGCCGTCCTCCGCTTTGGGGATTTCGTGATGATCCGTGACAATGACATGAACGCCCTTTTCCATCAGATATCGAATGGGCTGAGCGGCGGAAATGCCATTGTCACAGGTAATGACAGCTTCCACGCCCTTTTCCACCAGCTCCTCTGCGATGGAAAGGTTAATGCCGTAGCCTTCGCTCATTCGCTCCGGAATGCGGAAACTAACCGATGCTTTGGGAAACAGGTGGGAAATGCCAAGATACAGGATGGCTGTCGAAGTCACGCCGTCCACATCGTAATCGCCGACGATGCAGATTTGATGCGGTGCTTCGCCCAGATAATCCGTCAGGAAGCTGCAGGCCTTTTCCAGATCCTTCAGAAATACCGGATTAAACAGCTCGCCGGATCTGTCCAGAAAGGAAGGGGCATCCTGCGAGCCGAGACGCCCGGCTACGATACGGGCAAAAACAGGATCCAGGCCGTATGCCTCCACCAGCGGTTTGGCTCTGCCGGCCCGGACCATCCATTTTTCTTTTCTCATCTTTCGTTTTTATGAAGCTTTTCTTCCAGCATATACCAGACGGGGCTGGCAATAAACAAAGAAGAATAGGTGCCGGCAATCATGCCGACCAATAGCGGCAGCGCAAACCAGCGAAGAGACTGAACACCCAGGATATAAAGCAGCAATATCATGACGATGGTTGTAAAGGAGGTTCCCAGGGAGCGGCCAAGGGTCTGCATAATGGAGTCGTCACACAGCGCGGCTGTCTGATAGGACCGGTACACAGGACGGTTTTCCCGGATACGGTCGAAAACCACGATGGTGTTGTTGATGGAATAACCCACAATGGTCAGCAGCGCCACGATAAAGGTATTGTTAACGGGAATCTGGAGAATGGTATACATGGCCAGCACCACCAGACAGTCATGGATCAGGGGAATCAGCGCGCCAAGACCAAAGCAGATATCTCTGAAACGGACAGTGATATAAATCAGCATCAGGATACCGGCTACAATACTGGAGATGATCGCGGCCCGTTTCATTTCAGAACTGATAATGGGACTGATGGAAGACTGCTCCAGAAGATCCGCCTTGTTCTCCATATCCAGGCCGTATTCCGATGCAACGGCTTCATAAAGAGCGGTAATGGTTTCGGCGGGAATCTCTTTGACCTTAATCTGAATCTGTGTATCGCCGCCGTTTCCGCTGATGGATTGAATCTGGGGATTGGTATCGCCGGAGACTTCTTTCACGATCTGCTCCAGACGGCTGTGATCTTCTACTTTCTGGTGCATTTCCAGCTGAAGAATCGTGCCGCCGGCAAATTCGATATCAAAATTGAGCCCGCGGAAAATAAGGGAAATCAAACCTGCCGCGATCACCACGGCAGAAATAATAAAATAAGTGCGGCGGTTTTCGATGATTTTCATTTGGACACCTCCACTTTACCGTTTTTCCCTTCTTTAGCATGTTCCCAGGGGAGATTTCCGATGGCATAAGCGGAAGGCTTGGAAGGAATCAGCTCGCATATCTGTGTCAGGATCAGCCTGGTCATAATCAGGGAAGATATCATGGAAAGCACAATACCAAGACCCAGCGTCTGGGCAAAGCCTCTGATGGTGCCGCTTCCGACGAAATACAGCACCAGAGCGGCGATCAGGGTGGTAATATTGCCGTCCAGGATAGCGGATAAAGCCTTGGAGAATCCGTTTTTAACCGACAGTCTGACCGTATGTCCGCTGTGAATTTCTTCACGGATACGGGCAAAAATAATGACATTGGCGTCCACGGCCATGCCGATGGACAGAATAAAGCCGGCGATGCCGGGCAGGGTTAAGGTCCATCCCAGCAGATTGAAGCAGACAAGCTCCAGCGCCACATAGAACAAAAGGGATATGGAAGCGGCAAGTCCCGGAATCCGGTACATCACCAGCATGAACAGCACAATAATGCCAAAACCGATGATGCCGGCCAGAATACTGGTATCCAGTGCGTTCTGTCCAAGGGTTGCGCCCACAGAGCTGTGCTCGATGTCCACCAGCTGCACAGGCAGTGCGCCGCCGACAATGTCAGATGCCAGCAAGCGGGCTTCTTCGTCGGAGCTCATGCCGGTGATCATGGCTTTTCCGTCGCTGATGACAGAATTGACCACGGGCGCGCTGCATACGGTGTCGTCCAGCATAATGGCAATCTGACGTCCAAGGAAGCGGCTGGTTGCTTCTTCAAACATCTTGGTTCCTTCTGCGTCAAACTCCAGGGAGACATAAGGCTCCACATTGCCGTTGGCAGAGGTTTTTCCCTTCTGGAAGGAGGCATCGGAAATATGGACACCGGTTAATACCACTTCGGCTTCGCCGGATTCGATAGCGGCTAATATTTCAGCCCCTGTGGTATAGGTGGTTCCGGAATTCAGGCCGACAAACTGAAGAACAGCGGTTCTTCCGATTTCCTCCACCGCCTTGCTGGCATCCTCCACGCCGGGAATTTCCACACGGATGCGGTTGGTGCCATCCAGAAAAGCGCTGGCTTCCGTGTAGCCCTTTGCATCAAGACGGCGCTGGATGACCGTCAGGGCGCCGTTCATTTTTTCTTCGGTAATCTCTTCCCCTTCCGCAGCCTGGTAAGTAATGCTCACGCCGCCGGCCAGATCAAGACCGAGGTGAATATGTCTGGCGTTCAGACTGGAAAGGCCCGGAAAGCTTCCGAAAGCAATCACGCTTAAGAGCGCTGTGATAACCAGCAGAAGAACCAGGATCAGTACAGGTTTTGTTTTCTTCATTTTCAGGTTCCTTTAAAGTTTTTTGTGCAACTAAAGTATTTTACTCCCAAGAGCCCTCTGTGTCAATCTTTTCTGTCAGGACATGGAAACAGATCTGTTTTCCGGTTCATATGTTTTTCAGCCCTTTCTTTGTAGTTGTTCTTTTCCCTGATTTTTGATAAAATATACAGGCTGGCGCATATGTGGGAAGGATTTCCCTCAGCCTGCGGAATATCCATAAAGCAATATCCAGCAGACGGCGCTACATTTATCGTAATGATCAGGCAAATGCCTGTTTGCTTTGTACAAGGAGTTTTGGCATGATTTTATCCGTTTCGGGAATTGAAAAAAGTTTTGATGGGAAGACCATTCTTTCGGATGTTTCTTTTCATATCGAAGCCGGTGAAAAGGCTTCATTAATCGGCATTAACGGGGCCGGCAAAACCACGCTCTTTCATATTCTTCTTGGAGAAATGAGTCCCGACAAGGGAGAAATCTATCTCAGCCGGGATGTGAAAATCGGATACCTTCCCCAGATCGCGGAATATGAAAGCGAGAACAGGATCGAGGAAGAGCTGCTGCGGGTTTTCGAACCTTTAATCCGCATGGAAGAGAAGCTGCGGGAAATGGAACAGCAGATGAGTGAAGATGCTGATCCCGACCTGCTGGAGCGATATGCGGATTTATCCCACAGGTTCGAAGAATCGGACGGCTATGCCTACCGCAGCCGGGTAAGAGGCGTCCTGAACGGTCTGGGCTTTTCGGAAAACGAATATGCGCTTCCGATCCAATACCTTTCGGGCGGGCAAAAAACCAGAGTCATGCTGGGTAAGCTTCTGCTCCAAAAGCCGGATCTTCTGCTGCTGGACGAGCCCACCAATCATTTGGACATTACCTCTTTAACCTGGCTGGAAAACTATCTTTCCGGCTTTTCAGGCGCCTGCCTGATTATTTCCCACGACCGTTATTTCCTGGACCGGCTGACGACAAAGACCATCGAAATCGAGTCCGGAAAGGCGCATGTGTATAATGGCAATTACACCTATTATATTCAGGAGAAACAGTTCAGAAGCAAAATAGCGATGCGCTCTTACGAGGCCCAGCAGAAGGAAATCGCCAGGCAGCAGTCAATCATCCGTGACCTTCGTTCACGCGGTCAGGAAAAGTTTATCAAACGGGCCCAAAGCCGTGAAAAGGTTCTGGAGAAAATGGAGCTGGTGGATCGACCCCAGGAGCTGGACGCCTCCATGCGACTCCATTTTAAGCCATCCATCGAGAGCGGCGATGTGGTATTAACAGCGCAGGAGGTTTCCAAACGATTTGACCAGCATCTCCTCTTCTCATCCTTGTCCTTTGAGGTAAGAAAAGGAGAACGCATTGCCCTGATTGGCGCTAACGGAATCGGTAAAACCACCCTCTTCAAGATGATCATGGGAGAGGAAAAGGCTTCCTATGGGGATCTGCATCTGGGCGTGAACGTAAATCCCGGCTATTACGACCAGGCTCAGGAAAATCTTTCCGATGAGAAATCAATTCTTGATGAGATTTATGATGCTTATCCGCAGCTGATTATTCCGCAGATCCGCAATATTCTGGGAAGCTTTCTCTTCAGAGGCGATGATGTGTTTAAGCGGATCGGAGATTTGTCGGGCGGCGAAAAGGCCCGGGTTTCCCTTTGCAAGATTATGCTCTCTCACTGTAATTTTCTTCTGTTGGATGAACCCACCAACCATCTGGATATCCAGTCCAGAGAGGTGCTGGAGGAAAACCTGAAGGCCTATGAGGGCACAATTCTTTTCATCTCCCATGACCGTTATTTCATCAACCAGGTTGCCACCAGGACCCTGGAACTGAGGCCGAACGGCATGGTAGGTTACCTGGGAGACTACGATTTTTATCTGGAGCATAAGCGTCAGGAAGAGGTTCTGGAAGAAAAAACCGTTCAAAGCAGCGCAAAAAAGGATTTCGCTGAGAGAAAGGCTTCTCTTAGCGAAATCAGACGGATCAAAAACCGTATTAAAAAGCTGGAAGATCTGATTGCTGCCGATGAACAGGCCATCGAAGACATCAACGCGCAGATGCTGCTTCCGAAGAATTACTCCTCCCCCTCTGCTTATCAGAAGCTGGAGGATCAGAAAAACGCGCTGGAAGAGGAAACAGAAGCCTATATGGAAGAATGGGACCAGCTTCAGATGCAGCTAGATGAATAACCGTCAGGAAAGTGTCGTCAGGTAAGTCAGAAAACTTGTGAGACTCTTCTCCACTCGGAAGGAAAGCGCTCGCAGCTCATCCGTTGGTTCCACCAGATCGGGAATCATGACAGGGATCATGCCTGCGGCGCTGGCCGAACGGATCCCGTTCGGGGAATCCTCAATCGCCATGCATCTTGCGGGATCCTTGCCAAGTTCTTCACAGGCTTTCAGATAAATATCCGGCTGCGGTTTGCTGTGCAGCACCATATTACCGCCGATGATTGCCTGAAAATAGGATTCCATATGGGCCTGCATCAGATGATCTTTAATAACGGGAACTGCGGTAGAGCTGCAGATGGCCGCAGGAATCTGATTCTGTCTCAGATATTCAAGCAACTCCAGGACTCCCTGCTTTAAAGGGAGTCCTTCTTCATGCAGCCGCTTTTTCATCAGGACGCCGCATTCGGCCAGGAAGGCTTCGCCATCGATACCCTCTCCGTATATTTTCCTGAAAATCTCCAGTCCGTCTGTATGATTGACACCGATCATCATGGGATAGACCTCATCGATCCCTTCGATCTGATGCTCTTTAGCGATCTGTCTCCAGCAATCTCTGGATACCCGTTCCGTGTCAAAAAGCACGCCGTCCATGTCAAAAACAATAGCATCGATATCTTTCATAAATCTAATTCTCCAATGATCATTTGAAACTGTTTTAAACCGCTTTTTCTCAAATAGCGATGCGGTAATTTTATCATATATTGTAATTGTTTTTCAAGGAATTCAATGGTATGATACGTTTTGTGACGAACGGATAAATATGTGCAGTCTTTCCCCGCTTGCTAAGAATCAGCCGTTCCTTGGACAGTGTCAGGCGATTTGTAGAACAGAAATTCCTATTCAGGAGATAAATGCTATGAAATCGACTTTTAAGGGCAGTTATTTCAGCTACATCCTTATCTTTTTCTTCTTTTTCTTTTGCATGGCTGCTTTCAGCGCCGTCCTTTCGGTGTATCTCACCGGACAGGGAATCAGCGTGGTGCATATGTCCCGGATTATTTCGGCCGGCAGCCTCTTTGCCTTCGTGATTTCACCTATAACAGGCTATATATGTGACCGGACCGGAAAACCCAGGCAGGTCAATATGGTCATGATGCTTCTTGTGGGCATTCTTTCCATTCTATTTGCTAAAACCAAAAATGTCTATCTTCTGTTTATTCTGAACGGCCTGATCATGTCTTTTATTCACGCGACCCAGCCATCCTGTGAACGGTTGGCAGGCGCTTCCAAGTATCGGTATGGAATTCTCAGGGTCTGGGGTACGGTTGGATATGCCTGCGGCGCTCAGCTGGCAGGCCTTGCTCTGGAGAAGCTTCCTTCCATGGCGCTGTTTGTATCGGTACTGATTGCAGCTGTTTTGTGTGCGGTTGGGCTGGCCGGCGCAAACGATCCGCTGATGCCGGAAAAAACGTCTGAGGCAGAAAAATCCGAAGGCAAATCCAGGCTTTCCAGTTTTCTGACCAATCGGTACTACCTGATGTTTGTACTGATTACCGTGCTGTTCTGGGGCTGCTCCGGCGCCAATATGACATATGTTCCCGTGCTGCTGACAAGCCTGGGCGTTCCGGCCTCCAGCGTCGGTACCGTTATCTTTTTCAGTACCTTAGTTGAAATACCCCTGATCCTCTTCTCCAACCGGTTTATGGATAAGTTTAACGGAAAAACCCTGATTCTTTTTGCCTGCGCCCTGACGCTGACCGAGTTTCTGGTGTTCGGACTGGTGAACTCTTCTGTGGCAGTGATGGCTGTGGTGATCGGCATCAAAGCTATTGCGACCACCACTTATGTGATGATCCAGCTGAAAATCGTCCGCAATCTGGTTCCAGCTGATCTGACGACTACGGCGCTGGCGCTGATCGGAACCGGCAACAGTATTGGCACGATTCTCATGCAGAATCTGGGCGGTATCGTGACGGAAACCTATAGTGTACAAAGCTTCTACCTGATCATGGCCGGACTGATCGTGCTGACGATGGTGATTTGCCTTTTCTTTAAGGTCAGCAATGAGCAGAAGGTGTTTGGATAAAGATGGAATTAGAACAAACGGTCGCCGCCATGGGGTCACCCTCTGCGTGTCGCAGATATACTCTTCCGCAATGCTGTCCGGGATAAAAATCCTTCGGATGCTGCGGAAGCCGTATGCAAGGTGACCTACATAAAAAAAGACCTGCCGTGTTTTTGGCAGGTCTCTTTTTAATATAACTTAGTCACAGTTCCAAACGGAATAAATCAGAACTTTCCGGCTTTTGCAGCTTCTTCGATGGATACAGCGGTGGAAACGGTCATACCAACCATCGGGTTGTTGCCTGCGCCGATCAGACCCATCATCTCAACATGGGCGGGAACGGAGGAAGAACCTGCGAACTGAGCGTCGGAGTGCATACGGCCCATGGTATCGGTCATACCGTAGGAAGCGGGACCTGCAGCCATGTTGTCGGGATGCAGGGTACGTCCGGTACCGCCGCCGGAGGCAACGGAGAAGTACTTTTTACCAGCTTCGATGCGCTCTTTCTTGTAGGTGCCGGCTACGGGATGCTGGAAACGGGTGGGGTTGGTGGAGTTACCGGTGATGGAAACATCCACGTTCTCTTTCCACATGATGGCAACGCCTTCCTGAACATCGTTGGCGCCGTAGCAGTTAACTTTGGCACGAGGAGATTCAGGATCTTTGGAATAGCATTTACGGAAGACTTCTTCAACCTCGCCGGTGAAGTAGTTGTATTTGGTCTCCACATAGGTGAAACCGTTGATACGGGAAATGATCTGAGCAGCGTCTTTTCCAAGACCGTTCAGGATAACTCTCAGAGGTTTCTGACGAACCTTGTTGGCTTTCTCAGCAATACCGATGGCGCCTTCAGCGGCAGCGAAGGACTCGTGGCCGGCCAGGAAAGCGAAGCACTCGGTGTCCTCTTCCAGCAGCATCTTGCCCAGGTTGCCATGGCCAAGACCTACCTTACGGCGGTCAGCAACAGAACCGGGGATGCAGAATGCCTGCAGACCGATACCGATGGCAGCAGCAGCTTCAGAAGCCTTGCGGCAGTTCTTTTTGATAGCGATGGCGGCGCCAACGGTGTAAGCCCATTTTGCGTTCTCGAAGCAGATGGGCTGGATGCCTTCGATCAGCTTGTATACGTCGATGCCGGCAGCCATGGTGATGTCTCTGCACTCTTCGATGGAAGAAATGCCATACTCTTTAAGAACCGCAAGAATCTGAGGCTCTCTTCTCTCATAGGATTCAAATAATGCCATTGTTGTCATTCCTCCAATTCTTATTCATGTCTCGGATCGATCAGGCGCACAGCATCAGCCACACGGCCGTACTGACCGGAAGCTTTCTTAAGAGCAGTGGCGGCATCGTCACCGGCTTTGATGAAGTCCATCATCTTGCCGAAGTTGACATACTTGTAACCGATGATCTCATCATCCTCGTCAAGAGCGATGTCAGTGATGTAACCGTCGGTCAGTTCCAGATAACGGGGACCCTTGGCCACGGTACCGTAGGTGGTACCAACCATGGAGCGGGAACCCTTGCCCAAGTCTTCCAGGCCGGCGCCGATCTGAAGTCCGTCCTCGGAGAAGGCGCTCTGGGTACGTCCGTAGACGATCTGCAGGAACAGCTCTCTCATAGCGGTGTTGATGGCATCGCAGACAAGGTCGGTGTTCAGGGCTTCCAGCACAGTCAGGCCGGGAAGAATCTCAGCGGCCATAGCTGCGGAATGAGTCATACCAGAGCAGCCGATGGTCTCAACCAGAGCTTCCTGGATAATGCCGTCTTTTACGTTCAGGGACAGTTTGCAGCAGCCCTGCTGAGGAGCACACCAGCCAATACCATGGGTATATCCGGAGATATCCTCTACCTTTTTCGCCTGGACCCATTTGGCTTCTTCAGGAATCGGAGCAGCACCGTGATGCACTCCCTGTGTAACAGGGCACATGTTCTTGACTTCCGTTGAATAAATCATATTATCCTCCTATATATTCTTTTCGATTAGGAAAGAAATTCTAAAATATCTTACCATAAAAAAATGGTTTTTACAACCCGGGAGCTCTCTTTTTTTGCCTTTGGTCGGGAAGCCTTAATTCCTTTTCTTTTAAGATCATGCCTTTAAAGCCTTTAGCTTTATAGTTTTGACCTGTAAAGGTGAAATGAACATTCCTCCAAACAGCGCTCCCCTTGCATTTTATTCCTCATAATCAAATATGGCTTTGGATTCAAGAAGATCGCCGTACTCTCTCTTCCAGGTCAGATGCGGTTCAGACTGGGCATAAGTCTCCAGAGCATCTTTATCCATATCGATTTCAATCATCAGGTCATACCGGTTTGCAAGATCGATGACGCATGGCCGGACATGAACACTGTGGATGCCCGGAATCTCCAGCAG
The DNA here is from genome assembly GCA_017634575.1 of Bacillota bacterium. Taxonomy (GTDB): domain Bacteria; phylum Bacillota; class Clostridia; order Lachnospirales; family Bianqueaceae; genus RUG760. The sequence goes on along the minus strand of JAGBND010000050.1, from coordinate 25,250 downwards.
GCGGTTAAATAAATCCTGAACCGGCGCGATCAGCTTTTCTTTATCAGCTCTGTTTTTTAATTTTGCAATAATCAAGTGTTTCATAATGGTTATTCCTTTCTTTTAATAGATGCCATACCTTCAGCGCAAACGCGGTTCATGATCGATAATTCGTTTAGAACAGTTCTCTGAAACAGGGATTTATGTTTGATCTGGATAATCCCAGAAACCGCCCTTATGGAAGTTTTCATTTCCTAAAGGAACAGCGGTTAGCTTAAAGATTACACATCCGTCCGGGCAGACGATTGTTTTCGTATATTTGTCGACACCGCCGAGGTTTTCAAGATCTCCTCCGCTGCGCACGGCTTCCATCACTGGGTAGAGCATCATCATCGTCTTTGAACAGATACCGTATCCATCCTTGTTTACAGGGCATCCATATGTACAGGTGTATTTGTCGCCTATTTCTTCTCCGTTGCGGCAGTATCTCTCGGTATGATCACCATGCAGAAAGCCAGTAACTTCCACGCTGAACTCATACTCCTCTTCATACCACTTCTTCATGCTCTTTCTCCTCAAAGTAACTGCACCTGCAGTTAAAGTAAAACATTTCTTGTTAACCCAAATACATCACATAGATCTGGCAGGGATTATCTTCTCCCCATAGTTCATTCATCACTTCGAATTCTTTAAACCCCAAAGATTGATAGAATTGATTCGTAATGTCATAATCGGCATAAACACCCATTTATTGATTCTTCCACTTCATCATATGATACTTTGAATGATCGTCCCGAAATCCAACTGAGCGGTATAACGAATACCCTTCATCAGTGGATTTCAGATCTATTGTCACCAATCCCATATCTTTTGCTTCACCAAGCAGCACATCCATTATCTTACGTGCATATCCTTTTCTACGGTAAGATTCTCTGGTGAATACGTTCAGGATGGTACCTGTCTTTCCGTTTATAAATGCAGGACTCATGGGCTTTTCGATGACAAGTAAAAAGGCACATGATACAATCGTCTTTTCTTCCCAGATCACATAAGCAAACAAGTCCTTATTCAGATGGGTTCGATAATAATCCGGCAAAGCCTCACGAATTATCTCAGCATCATTTTTATCAATAGTACCATTATCTTCTATTAGGTAATCAAGCCGGAGTTCAACAAGGGAATCTATATCTTCGATATCAGCCTTCTCAACTTTCATTGTATCATCCATGCGCTTTCCTCAATCTTTTTCGTAGTACACTATATCCATACGATCGTTAACTCTATCAATTCTGCCTGTCTGATGATAGCCAAGTTTCTCATACAAATGAAGATTGCCTTTTTCCTGTAATATGGTATCCAGACACCAATGGTTTGATCCATATTTTTTCTCCGCCGCAAGTATTGCCTGCTGCGCATATCCTTTATTTCGGTACTCAGGCATGATCCAAATAGGAGAGATCCGCTTTCTGCTCCCGTCTTTCTTATCTACAACACGGACCACTCCTACCTTCTCATTATTTGCCATAATGAAGAAATATGTCGTCCCCGGCTGTTCAAACCTTGCTAATACTTTATCCATGTCTTCAGCCGCGGGACTCATATCATAATCCTGATATTTTTCCAAAAGATCCGAGAATGCTTCTACCTGCATCTTCCAGACTGTTTCAATATCCTCTCGTGCTATCGGCTTCAAATCTATACACATCTTTTTACCGGTTTTGATAAAATCAATCAGTTCCTCTAAATCATCAAAATCATCGTAGTCACCCGTTATTCCTTCACGATGATAGACAACGCCTGCTCGTTCATTACGTTCCAAGCAATCAAGAAGTTCTTCAAGTCCATACCTCCGGGCATATTCCGCAAAAGCCCTTGGCTTTATTTTTTCTGCGTATAAACCCTTACGGCATTCCGCAGGGTTGCACTCATAGCACCCACTCAGGTTTTTTTCAATACCGCATCTGCGAACTTCACACCATTCTGCATCCCTACACCATGAAAGTTCCATAAAACCATCGCGTTTACATCCTTTACATGTAACATTCTCGGAGCATAAGCAGCAAGCCAGCCCGCAGCGCGCAATCCCAAGTTCTCGTTTCATAGACCTGTGTGATGTTTCCCAATCTTCCTTCGTTATCCAAATACTCTCGTCTTTAATGTACGCATCAACAGAAACATCTCCTTCATCTGAATGATAGAGAACCATTTCCATCTGTTTATCAAAGTCTCTCATAGAAGGTTATCCTCCTTTCCTTTCACCAGATCCTCATACTTTAATTGATAGGCAATAAGCCTCGGAATATATTCCGGAGGAGTTCTCCTTCCCGCTTCCCAGTCTTCCAATGTACGAACAGGGATACCCGTATGCTCTGAAAACTCCTTACGTGACATCCCTGTGCTTTCTCGTAGTTCTTTTACCGTTTTTGCTGTATCCATATTCTACTCCTCGCATTGCGTGCCTGCATTCAAAGTATATCATATATCCGTGCAGAACGCAATGCGTGGTTATCTCGTGTTTTTACAAAATGGATTACGGATGGATTTTCTTCTTTATCCTTAAACAAGCCTCAATATGCATGATCCAATGTCTTGAAAACGGCATTTGGATAAGACCGCGAATATCTTTATTGCACCAGTAATCTATATGCCACAGCGAATATGCAATAGTTTTACTATGATATCCATCTGCGTTTATAAATGGAATTGCATTGAAATCTTCCCTGGTTAATTCTTCTTTGATAGAGATGATTGTATCCCGAAGAGTGTCACGCAATACAAGAAGTGTAGCGGTATCTTCTTCATAGGTATCCCTTTTCTTTATCTGGCTTTGCATTAGCTTGTTGAGTGCTGACCATTCTTTATTCATCTGCTTTCTTCTCCGCGTCCTTGATCCGATAGTAGTCTTCCATCTTCACATTGAGCTTTACATAGGAGTCTGCTTTTCGGTTGCTCACCCGCTCGAGGAGCACACAGCTTTCCACATGCTCCGTCCAAGGAAATAAATCATAGGAAAAAAGCTTTACCGGCTGATATCCAGCCTTCATCAGATATTTGATATCTCTGACCTGTGTGTCCGGTCCGCAGGAAATGTAGACAATTCGGTCCGGCGATGCCTGGATCAGTGCGCCCAGAAAGGCTTCAGAGCTTCCTGAACGGGGCGGATCCATCAGCACCACGTCCGGATGAAAATCGTTTTCCAAAAGATACTTTCCTGCATCTCCGCACACGAAAGAAATATTCTGAATTTGGTTGATCCGGGCATTAATGCGGGCATCTGAAACAGCATCTTTATTTAATTCTACGCCGACTACCTTCCGGCATTTTGAAGCAGCCAGAATCCCGATGGTGCCGGTTCCGCAATAAGCATCCAACAGCGTCTCATCCTTGCTCAAACCCGCGAGTTCAATCGCTTTTTCGTACAAGCGCTCCGCCTGAGGCGGATTAATCTGATAAAAAGCGCCGGGGGAAAGACGAAAACGTTTCCCCATCAGCTCATCATAAATAAATCCCGGACCATAGATTGTCTGAAACTTGTCTCCCAGCACCTTGCTGGTATAAGCGCCGTTGATATTTTGCACTACCGTGGTGATTTGAGGATGCTTCTTTCGCAGTTCCTTTACGAAATTCTGCTTGCCTGGGAAATAGGAGGTTCCGGTAACCAGAATCACCATCACTTCACTCGTATACAGGCCGATCCGGACCATCACATGCCGGATAACGCCTGTCTTTTTCTTTTCGTCGTAGGCTGGCAGATGAAATTTTTCAGACAGCTGTTTTACTGATCCGATAATCTCATCGGCCAATGGATGATCCAGCAAACAGCTTGCAACGGGAATAATCCGATGGGAACCGGCTTCAAAATTGCCGCAGATCAAATGTCTGGAACCTTGATTGACAAAGGACATCTGCACTTTGCAGCGGTAATTCAGTTCCTTGGACCGAACAATCGGGGCTGAAGCAAGGCGCAGGTCCTGATACAGCTGATCCACGTATTCCTGTTTTTTTGTCAGTTGTTCTTCGTAGGTAAGATCAAGATACGTGCATCCGCCGCAGCGGGGATATGCCGGACATTCGTATTTCTTTTGGTTCATCATTCAATCACCATGACGTAAATGGTTTCATTTTCTATTCTGAATCTGATCTGGTAGTTTCGATAGGACATTCCATAAATGCGATGCGAATCGTTTTGGTATCCCGGCCTAGGGTCCAGAGACAGAACTTCGTTTAACGTCGTCAAATCACTTTTAGTCAGATCGCCCGGGACAGCGCATTCATAAACCACCGCAAGCGGATCCACATGAATACGCTCCGTAAATCCGCCGGCTGCATCCGGCGCCTGATCCGCATAGGGAATATATGGCTTTATATCATAGATCGCTGTTCCTGAACGCATGTCCGCGCCGGCAACGACGAGCACCGGGCCATTGGTTTCGCTCTCTTCCAGCCGGATCAGCCGGACGAGGGTGAGTCCAAGCCGATTGGGTCGGTTAGGCGAACGGGTAGCAAAAACCCCTACCCGTTCATTTCCGCCAAGCTTTGGAGGACGCACCGTGGGATGAAAACCGGTCTGGTCTGTCAGCGGGTCGAATTCCCATAAAAGCCATAAATGACTATAACCTGTAATCCCCCGAAAGGCATCCATCACCTGATAGGGCTTTTCCATCACTATCTTGCTGATCAGATTTTCAGCCAGGCCGCTTTGCCTGGGAAGACCGAATTTTTCAGGAAAATCATTATGCAGGTGAGCGATCGGTTCTATATTCATGACAGATGGCTTTTTCTGAAGTTTGGCGCGTATTTGGCAGCAACTAAAATGGCCTCTTCCATGCTGATGCTGGTGGCGATTCCCTTCCCTGCCACATCAAAAGCGGTGCCGTGATCCACAGAGGTCCTTAAGATCGGCATGCCGCCGGTGATGGAAATTGTTCGATAGAAATCCACGGTTTTGGTTGCGATATGTCCCTGATCGTGATAAAGAGACATCACGCTGTCGTATTTGCCTTCCATTGCCTGGAAGAAAACGGAATCCGCGCCGATAGGTCCGTAGACCTTATAACCTTCTTTTTGAAGCTGCAGGACAGCAGGCGTTACTTCTCTGACTTCTTCATCTCCAAACAGACCATGCTCTCCGCAATGAGGATTCAGTCCGGCAACAGCCATAGACGGATCTTCAAGGCCAAGCTGCTTCATAACAGCAAAGCTGCGTTTTACGTAATCCATCAGTCTTTCTTTGGTAATCAGATCGCAGGCTCTGCGAAGGCTGACATGCCGGGTCAGGAAGAATACCAGGGTATTGCGGACTTCGAAAATGGTCAGGGGATCCTCAGTACTGGTCAAAGCGCCAAAGATTTCGGTATGTCCGATATAGGGAACCTCAGCGGCATGCAGGGATTCCTTGTTAATGGGCGTCGTGCTGACGGCATCCGCTTCCCCGCTCATAGCCAGCTGAATCGATTTTTCGATATATTCATAGGCAGCCCTGCCGCAGGCTGCGCTGACGGTCCCGATTTCATAATCGTTTACGCTTATGTTGTCCAGGTGAATGACATTCATAATTCCCGCTTGATAACATCCTTCGGCTGCTTTTTCGATGACATGGATCTGTACCTCGGGCATGTTGGGAAAAGTAAGGGCTCTTTGAAGAATTTCGGCGTTGCCAACTACCAGAAAACAGCTTTTTTCGGCAACCTCCTGACTCATAGCCGCGCGCAGTACAATTTCAGGACCGATTCCGGCAGGGTCCCCCATGGGGACCGCAATAACAGGTCTGTTTCCGATCATCTCGTCTCCTCCTTCAAAATCTCGCGATATAAAAACTCCTTGCATTGAACCAACGTATTTATATCTCCGATCATTCCGCCCTTGGTGATGATGGGCATGCCATCCGCACTTCCGCCGGATAGTCTTCCGTAAACCGCCAGAGGATTCACCTCTTCCAACGGATATTCACCATGCGCGCCTAAACGCTGGCACAAAGCAACGGCGGTATCGCCTCCGCAGGCAAAAAGGCCTTTGATTTCAGAATGGGTTGTTATCAAGGAGGCCGAAAGGTCCGCCATCTGCCGGTTCAACAAGGCGGATAACTCATCCCTGCTAAGCCCCGTTTTCTTTTCATATTTGGAAAAATCAATTTTGTTCTCTGGAAAAATACCGGATGTGCAAAGGCAGATGGCTTTCATGCCATTGCCTTTGATGCTGATCAGTTTTTCCTCCAGCGCTTGCCTTGCTTCTTTAAGCGCATTATGGTTAGAACCGTTTTCACCTCCCAAGGACTCTTCCAGGATGGCAGCGGCGTCCAGATAAACAATATCCGTATCCGTCTCCTGACTTAGCCTTTGCATCTGGGATGCGGCTACCGCATTGACACTGCCGACCAAAAAGAAAACCGTAAAGTTCTTCTCCAGTCTCTGATAGACTTTCGCTGCGGCGCAGCTAAAAGCGCCCGGATCCGAACAGATGAAGGGAAGCTTCGCCAGAAGGGCTGATTCGGCTATTTTCTGAAGATCTTCCTCTGTCTGCGCTTCGCAGAGAATCAGCCGGCAGCCTTCCTGTTTCAGGTTAAGAAGGCGGCTTGCCAGGTGCTTTTTCCCCTGGGATAAATCCTCTATCCGAATCTCACCCACCGGATACTTTGATTGGCCGGATAGAAGTTCCAGCGCCGAGTGGGTACGAATCGGATTTTTGGGATCTTTAGCAGCCGCGGTCTGATCCAGTGGAATTCCATTTACATAGAGACATCGGTCTTTATAGATTCTTCCAGCGCCGGGAAAGGTCGGCACAATGAGCGCGCACCGCTCATCACCGACCGCATCCAGCATTGCGTCGATTTCTGCTCCCAGATTGCCTCTCAAAGTTGAATCAATCCGTTTGGAATAAAGAAAGGTATCTTCTTTTCCGTACCTTTTGACCGCTTCATATACGCTTTTATAAGCTTTTTCACCGGGATAGGCCCGGGAGTCTGTCGATACGGCCACGCATGGCGCATTCGGCCGGGAATCCCCTGCGTCCAGCACCGTAAAAGCAGGAAAACCGGATTTTGTCATTAGCACAGCTGTGTCATTGGCTCCCGTATAATCGTCCGCAACAATCAGTATCTTTGGCATCTGGTTTTCTCCTTATGACTTTACCGTAAATCATACAGTTGTCAGCGCTTTTTTTCAATGTCTTTCTTAGATTTCTTAAAGCCTCCGCATCTTCCCTGCTTAGGATCTTATTCTGCCGGCTCCTCTTTCCGATGGTTGAGTTCCCTTAAAAGGGACGCTTCCAGACAAAAAGGCCTTCGCCAGGGGCAAGCTGCCGGTCTGGTTGCTCCCCATCATCGGAACAAGGATCCCTTTCTCCTTACCGATATTCACAGTCATCCAGATGATCATTCACGATCCCGATCGACTGCAGGAATGAGTATGTGATCACCGGGCCTACAAACCCAATTCCACGCTTCTTCATGTCCTTGCTCATGGCGATGGAGACTTCCGAAACGGTTGGAATATCCTGCGGCTTCTTCCAGTGACCATCGATCTGCCTGCCATCCGTAAAGCTCCACAGATACGCATCAAAAGAGCCAAACTCCTTCTGAATCTTTTTTACAATCTGCGCATTTTTCCGGACGCTGTAAATCTTGTTCTTATTCCGGATGATTCCCGAATTTGACCGCAGCGCCTCCAGCTCCTCGTCGGTCATTGCGGCACATTCGTCGATGATAAAGCCATGAAACGCGTTCAGGTAAGCGGATCTCTTATGCATGATAATCTGCCAGGAGAGACCGACGCTCGCCCCTTCCAGGCAAAGCATCTGGAACTGGAAGTCATCGTCATGACTGATTTTGCACCATTCATGATCATGATACGCTTCCAGAATCGGATCACCGTTATACCAGTTTCTGCATTCGCTCATATATGTACTCCTTGCGTATAGGTGAGTATTTAGCAGCATCGGCTCACCCCTTGCATATCTAAACTTTATGACTATGTAATTGTATCCTGTAAATGATATGATTTCTACCTTCAAACAAAAAAGACGCCCCCGCAGGAGCGTCTGAGCGATGATTGCGCACAAACTCCCGCACACGGTCAAGCGTCTCTGTTGCCGTTAGTGTGCCATAAACGTCCTCGAAAGCCCAAAAAGAAATAAGACGAATACTAACAAGCAGGCGGATTGATCACGAGACTTCACCCAAATCAATCCGCCTGCTTTTCTTAATCTTTTTTTGCATGCCCTATGAATTACGAATTCCAGGAATTTCTTTATCTGTTCTTTTCGACATCCTGCCAATTCTTGTTCGTCAGGATCTCTGCATTTTCTCCGAGGAAGACGGTTCCTGCCTCCTCATTTCCTGTCAGCTGGTACAGCATCCATGCAGTCATATATCCATCTGAGCGCATCAGCATTTGCTCGTGTTCTGCTCCAACTGCCCGTGCACGGACCTTCTGAACTTCATCGGAAATACTGTTGTAATTTGCAATTTGTGCGGAAAGCGGCGATACACCGCCGTATCCTTTTTCCGGATCATTGCCTGAATCGTCAGACTTCCCGGTGCCGGCAGCCATGAAATATGGGATCTTGATTTTTGCAGGATCATACTCCCAGCCCATGTTTTTTGCGAGTGTCTGATAAGCAGCACTCCCCGTAAACATAGCCTTGTATCGTGCGCCGTTTTCGTAGTTTGTTACTGCGCAGATCGCACCGGCTCCGCCCTGCGAATAGCCGATAATACCCATGCTGTCATAGTCGATCTTGCCGGAAAGCACACTATCAGCGGGAATACTCATCATGAAATCCAAGGTAAGGGAGGCCGTTTTACCGTTTCCGGTCTGGCCATCCTCGTTGCCGACCACGATAAAGCCCCAGGAGGCCAGACGCGGGAAGAACGGTTCATACGATGTTGCAGGCGTTCCGCTGGCATTGACCACCATGATCATCGGCCAGGTCTTTTCACCGTTCTCCAGTTCCTTCGGATACCAAACGCGCACTTTCCCGATGGTCGCATTTTCAGAGGGAAACTCTGTATAGGCAGTTTCAAAACTGCCAGGCTGGGAATACTTCATCTCCAGAGGAGCATCGGATTTGAAGTTCAGATAATAGCCCTCTACAATATCGTTGTTCCCATCGCCGCTCGGCATCATGGACTTGATGTAGTAGAATGCCGCAATCCCCAGCACGAGGAGTATCACCGCCAGAATCAATATAACTTTCACCGTTTTCTTCATTTTGATCTCTTCTTTTTTCTCAGGATATTCGGAAATGGCCTTACCCTATGGTCACGCGGATATTCGCTTCCCGGCTGCCGCTCCGTCTTCCCGGAGGGCAGTCAGCGTTTCTTTTGCGCCTGCTACAGCCTTGTCATAGTCGGACAGCTTATCCATGGCATTCTCCTTCAAAGCAATAGTTTCCGGCGCTCAGCGTCTTCGCGCTGCCGTCCGGCAGAGTAAGTCTGGCAGTCGTTCCATCCGGCACGGTGCAGGTATAGACAAAACGCTTTCCTTCCCGCTCCCAGCGGGATCGGATCGTGCCGTACCGGGTCTTGTAGCTGCCTTCCGCCCAGGAAAGGTTCCCCCCGAAGATGGGCTTCAACTCGAATTCCCGGAATCCCGGCGCATCAAAGGTCGGCCGGATGCCCGCCACGTATTCAAATAGAAACTGGCAGACCGCACCGAAGCTGTAGTGATTGAAGCTGTCCCGGAACACGTCCATGCCGTTCCAGTTTTCCAGCATGGTCGTCGCGCCCAGAGTGATCGGGTGCAGCCAGCCGGGAGCGGTGGTCTGCTCCAGGATACGGAAGGCTTCGTCCACCAGGCCAATGTCGCAGAGGGTGGGCAGCAGATAAACAGTCGAAAGGAAGCCGGTGTTCAGATGGTAATCGGCTCTATCCAGTTCCTTTTTAAGCTGGGCAATCACCAGCGCCTTCTTTTCTTCGCTGACCAGATCCAGTGCCAGAGCGCGGATATACGCCGCCTGGTGGCCCGGCTGGATCGTGCCGTCGGGGCCGATCAGATACTTGTCATAAGCGGCTTTGATTTTCGCGGAGAGCGCCGCATAACGTGCTGCGTCCTCGCCTTTTCCAAGGATCCGCGCTATGTGTGAGAGGTTATCGCAGCTTCGCTTGGTATAGGCTGTGGCAACCTCCGGTTTTCCGTATTTGGCCATGTGGGTCACATAATCCGCCGCCGTGCCGCCCTTGGCAAACAGTTCGATGACCTCCGGCGCGGGAGGCAGCGGCTCGTTCCACTCTCCGTAGTGGAAGCGGGTGTCATAAATGTAGTCCCCGTCCCCGTTTGCATACCAGGGCTTGTCTGCGAACAGAGGGTTCTGCTCCTTCATGCAGCGAAGCGAAAACTCGACCCACTTTTTCGCTGTTTCATAGTGTTCTTTCAGAAACTCCACATCTCCATACATCAGATACATCTGATACGGGATCCACACAGCGGAATCGCCCCAGCCTACGCTGTCTTCCCCGATGTTGCCATCACCGGTCGGTCCGGCCAGAGCCATGGCAGGATTTGCCGCCTGCACAGCTTTCAATTCTTCCGGATTGTGGACGCTGGAGGTGGACGGGAAGGTGATGCCAACCTTACCGGAATCGTACTGCTCGATCGTCTGGTCAGGGAGCCACTTCTTGAAAAACCGCTGCACATCCATAAAGTACGCTGCCGTCCGGCAGTAGATCATGGCGTCGCCTGTCCAGGCGTTTCGCTCTCTCGTGGGACAATCCACCGGTACGTCCAAGAAGTTGCCTTTCTGGCTCCAGCGGGCATTTTCCACCAGTTTGTTGATCAGATCGTTGGAGCAACGGAAATCACCGGTCTCCCCCATATCGGAGTAGACCGCGATCGCTTCGAAATCCGCGTTTTCTGATTCGATTCCTTCTACAAGCACGTACCGGAATCCGAACACGGCAAAATGAGGAGCGTATTCCTCTACCTCTGCGCCTTTGCAGGTGTAGGTGATCTCCTGAAATTCTACCCTTCCTCCGTCACAGTTGGCGGTGGAAAAGCAGCCGTCTTTGTCTAATCCTTCGCCGTGTTTCAGGTGCACGACCTGCCCGGGCGCGGTATTCCGAAGTGTCATTCGGACATAGCCCGCGATGTTCTGACCGAAGTCGATAACCAGGTTCCCTACGGCGTCACGCATGGGTCTGCCCGAGAAGTGCTCTTTTTCCCGCACGGGGACGCTCTGGTTTTCAAACAGCTCGCCCTCGGTGTGTTCAGTGCATATAACTGCTTTCTTCCAACCTGACGGCACTATCCTGGCGTCGTAGATCTCGCCCTTCTGCAGGTCTGTCCGCACGATGGGACCAATGTCAACTTCCCAATCTTCATCCGTAAGCACAGTCTCTTCACTGCCATTGTCGTAAAGAAGCCTCAGCTCACCCCAGAGAGCGAGCGTATAGCCGAAGTTATGATTCCAGCGCCACCAGCCGTCACCAACGGTAATAAGCAGCTCATTACCGCCCTCTTTTAAGAGAGCAGTAATGTCATATTCCTGCATCTGGATGCGGTAATAATAGCTCGTGAGTCCCGGCATAAAGCGGTTTTCCGTCACGCCAGCACTATTTACCTGTACTTCATAAAGTCCGTGGGCGGAAAGCCTTAAAACGGCCTTTTTCACCTTCTGATGCAGTTCAAATCTCCGTCTGAATACCGGCACCAGATAATTGTCTTTTCGATCTTCAGGATGACAGATCCAATTCGCCATCAGCTCAACTCCTTTGAAAGTGCCAGGATCCTTCCGGCGCAGGTTTCCAGTTCGGCACGGGTGATCGTTCCGTCCTTTATGCCGGTCAGAATACCGTCCACATCTTCCTTCGATCCGGCCATCATCAGGTCGTTGCCTGCTTTAATGCAGAGCGCAGGATTCGATGCGCCGTAGACGCCTAGATTGAACTTATCGTTCGTGGTGCCCCAGTCGGTCATGACGATGCCCTCAAACCCCCACTCGCCGCGCAGTACCGTATTGATCAGATCGCTGCGGTTCGCAGTATGAATACCGTTCAGAAGGTTATATGAAGTCATCAGCGCTTTCGGCGCAGCTTCCTTTACACAAATCTCGAATCCTTTCAGGTAGATTTCCCGCAAAGCCCGCTTAGAAACCACACTGTTGGAACCGTAACGGTTGGTTTCCTGATTGTTGCATGCATAATGCTTGATCGTAACAGTACACTTTTCATGCTTCTGCACACCGCGGGTCATCGCTGCTGCGGTCTTGCCGGAAATCAGCGGATCCTCCGAATAATATTCAAAGTTCCGGCCGCAAAGCGGGCTGCGGTGGATGTTCAATGCGGGTGCCAGCCACACGTTGGCACCGAAGAGTTCCATTTCTTCACCGACCAGATCGCCGCATGCTTCCGCAACAGGAGGATTCCATGCCTGCGCAAGAGCCGTGCCGATCGGAATCGCAGAGGCATAATGATACAAAACCGTGTTGGTTTTTGCTTTTTCCTCATTCAACTGCAGTTTCATGTGGATCAGCTGCCTGATCTCAGGCGGCAGAATGTTCAGGATGCTGCTGAACGCGTCTGTATCCAGACCCTCCTGTCCGTCCTCTGTTTCAATGTACTTGGTGGCCAGCCGCAGTCCTGCAGGGCCGTCAGCCATGACAATGGTGCCATAGCCTTTTTCAGCTGCGACAGACGCGGTCTCACCGGCACCGCCCGCAAGACGGGAAGCAGAATTGCCGATGATCGCTGCCATCCCTTCTGCGTCCGAGTGCTTGCCGGCACAGACTGTGGCCAGTTCCCTGATAGAAAAGTCAGAAAGATCCTCCAAGCCGATATGATCCCTGGGCGTTTTCTCGCTGTCATAGTGTCCAATGCGGCCAAGCGAAGATGCCGAAACCTGAATACAGGGTAAACCTTCGGGGATCCTGCGCGCGATCTGAGGCTTCCAGTCTTCAAAATCCGCGTCTCCGCCGGAATGGCCGAGCGCATCGGAAGTCACAGGACCATCCAGGAACACAGTTCCGACCGGTCTGCCGCCTAAAGTAAACAGGTATTCACCCTGCTCCAGCAGCCAGCAGTCGTTCTCTTCATCCCAGCTTGCCATGTTTTCCAGAGGAAGTTTCAGCACGAGCGTCTCGCTCTCACCGGGGGCAAGTTCTCTTGTTTTGGCATATCCCCCCAGCTCCCGTAGGGGCTTGACGAGCTTGCCGCTCGGCGCGGAACAGTAGAGCTGCACGGTCTCTTTTCCGGGGAAACATCCGGTGTTGCGGAGCGTCGCCTCTACGGTCACAATCCCGTTTTCCACAGTGAAACCGGTGCAGTCCGCCTCGAATTTCGTGTAGCTCAAGCCGTAACCGAAAGGAAAAAGAGGCTCGATGCCCGCCGCGTCATAATAGCGGTAACCGACGAAAACGCCTTCTTTGTAGCGCGTGTCATCCCGCTCGGCGAAGTCTCCGATTGCCATGATGTCACTGACCTTCGCCCAGGTCGTCGTAAGCTTGCCGGAAGGGTTGGCCTTGCCAAGCAGCACGTCCGCGAAAGCGTCGCCGGTCACGCTGCCCAGCTGGCTCAGAAGAAGCACATTTTCTACCTGACCCAGTACCGGCGAAATATCAACCGGACCGCCTACGTTCAGCACGAGCATGAATTTCGGATATTTTCTGGCACAGGCCAGAATGTCACGCACCTCATCCGCGGTCAGAAGATAATCCCCCTCGCCTCCGGGACGGTCAGCGCCTTCTCCGGAATTGCGGGAAAGAACATAAACACAGACATCCCCTTCTCCCTCGATTGGAAGCTCATAATGCGGTTCATCGGGCGTCCGTCCCATACCGACGAGGAAAACAGACTTTCCGAGTTCTTTTGCTTCTTTGGCAATTCCCTCATAGAAACCCTGTATCACGGCTTCCCGCGCGGCTTTATAGCCTTCCATCCAGGACTTGGTGGTGACGGTAAAGCCCGCGTTCTCCAATCCCTCTTCCACAGTGACGTAATGGCGCACATTCACATCGCCGCTTCCGGTTCCGCCTTTAATGGTCTCTCTGGCACCGGCTCCGTAGAGCGCGATTTTACAAGGTGCGGAAAGCGGAAAATCTCCGTTCTTTTTCAATAACACCATGCACTCCGGCGCAAGGGAGCGAAGTGTCGAGAGGTGCGCTATTTCAAAATCCTGTACTTCAGGAGAATCGATCCTGACCATTTTCTAATCCTCCAACTGGTTGATCATCTGATGCAGCGCCTTGTCGATCTCCGTGATCGCATCCGATGGGATCTGCACCATCTCCATGATCTCACGTGCAGTGTTGTTCCCTACCGCCGCCAGCAATCCTTCTACAGAAAACTGCCGGGCCTTCGCAACGGCCTCGATGGCTGTATACATCGGTGAAAGGACGGTTTGCGCTTCCGCGCTCTGCTTCCGAAGATGCGAAAGCGTGCAGTCTACACTAAGCACCGGCGCAAAGTTGCCGTTCATAGAGCCTGCATGAGCGGGCTCGGTAAAGCCTCCGCGAGTGAATTTTCCCATGATCTCCCCCAGCCACTCGATGCTGTCCGGCACCCAATGAGGCAGACGCGGGCAGGCGGAATTGGTAATGATCCAATCCTCTCCGGTGGAAAAACCATGTCCGCCGTAGGAATAGATATGGCTCTCAAAAGATACTCCCTTTTCCGCCAGTGCCAGCTCCATGCGAAGCGTATTGGAAATATCTACCGTGCGGTCGTCGCGGGCAGCCACCAGGAAGCACGGGCAGGTTTTTGCTGTGACATGCTCATGGGGATAGGGCATACCGGGCTGACACATATCACAGATATCTTTCAGAATGGCCGGATATACCAAAACGGCCGCTGCAGGCTTATGTTCCGCCACAGTCGCGGCGCAGGCTGCCAGATGACCGCCTGCAGAGAAGCCGACGACCGCGATCTTCGATTTGTCCAAATGCCACTCTTCCGCATTGTCCTCGATCAGCGTCATCGCCTGTTCATAGTCCTCCAGCGGAAGGGGCCACTTTCCCTTGGGCGTGCAGGTATAGCGGAGAACAAAGGCCTGGTATCCTGCCTTTAGATAAGCCGTGGCTACGGGATCTGCCTCCCGGTCAGAGCACATGGCGTAGCCGCCGCCGGGGATCACCAGCATGGCGGGGCGTTTGCCAAATCCAAACTCCCCTTCCGCTTCCTGAATATATGCTGTCAATGTTACGTTTCTTTCTTCGTTTAAAATGATCTCTTGCGCTTTCATGTTTCTTCTTCCTTCAAAGCAGTCCAAGTCCCAGTTTCAATACCTCACCGTTTACACCGCGCATCATCCAGTCGGCGCAATTCACACCGTCCACGCTCGTTGTGAAGGCGGCATTGGAGCCGCAGAGGCAGTGAACGGTCAGATTGGCTTCCTTACTGCTTTTATCCGGTGTGTCAAAGATAAACGTGCTCAGTCCCGGGATCTCTTCTTGCAGCTTTTCCAGCATTTCCTTCAGTTTCCGCTGATAGCTCAGTCCCGCGGCCTTGTCAGGTATCCATCGGCCGTCCTCCAGATACATCTCCATCTGTGTCAGCGCAGCATCCCGGACGGAACAACAATACATGATCTTGATCTCGGGATGATTCTGATGGAGTGCCAGCAGGCTGTCGGAGACGATTTCATCTCCGGTGAGGCGAGCCGCGATCTCCTCTGGTGCTTTCCAGACCTCCCGCGCGACGCGCTGCCAGTCATAATGCATCATGGCGCTGTCCACACAGGCAGTAATGTCATGGCATTTGGGGAATGCGGCAGCGACCGAATCGGCCAACAGAGACGTGGCAAACGCTCCTGCCGAGAAGCCAGTCACCAGGATCTGATCCGGGTTTGGCACCAGTTCCTTGATCTTTGTGAGCAGCATTTGAAAGTTTATATAGCCGTGGTGATGCAGCACGGCAGGGTTCCCATCCAGGTCTGTATAGGAAAAATCCCCGGTCCCGCAGTGGAAATCCCCGGTGGCGTAGGGCACGAACAGCAGGTTCCAGTCCCGGAAGGGATTCTTTATTGACGGTCCGAAGGTTCCGATCCGGGGAATGATATCCCCGAAGCGTACATCGTCGGAGTAGAACATCTCCCCCTGTCCTCCCACGCGCTGAGGTCTGGCCGCAGTATGTTCGTCTACCGATACACCGCCGCCGGAAAAACCGATCATCAGTTTATTGGCACTGCCCAGGCGGATGCAGCCGTGGTAGGGATTGCCGTTGGCACAGAGTGCGCCATCCGGCCAGTATTCGTAGTTTTTGCCGGCTTTCGGGTGCTCGGGAAGCTCCGGAAAGCGGGTCAGCTCAATATAGTCCGCCAGGATCCGGTTAAACAAAGGCCAGCCCTTTCGGTCTTCCTTATGCGTTTTCCGTTTTGCCATAATGTTCCTCCCCGCGCATTGCATAGAGCTCTTTTGCCTTTTCCACCTTGTAGCGGAAGCAGTCCTCCCGCAGCTTATCCTGCTCCGGCTTTTCCTCGGCCTTATCGGTACCGAAGCCGTGATAGCCGTCTTTATACATCTTCAGATCCAGCAGCTTTCCGTGCTGTTTCAGAAGCTCTGCATAATGCTCTCCCTGCGGATGCAGGGGATCCCTGCCACAGACGATGACCACAGCCGGGGAGAGCTTTTTCAGCGTTTCTTCCGTGATTTTCGCTGCCGGAGACAGCACTTCACTGTCCAGGGGCATCCTGGGAGGATAGAGCTCAAACATCAGCTTGTAGAGCTTGTCTCCCTCCGGAAAGTCGATGGGGATCGTGTGCGTGAAGTCCAGGAAAGGCACCTCCATGATCTGACCAGCGATTCTCACGCCCTGCTGTGCCAGCAGGATGGCAGAGCCCGCCGTGAGGTGTCCGCCTGCGCTTCCGCCGGAGAGGATGATCCTGTCGGGGTCAATGCCCAACTGCTTTGCGTGAGCTTTCAGCCACTTGACAGTGTCCACTACCTCCTCCTGAGGATAAGGGAAACTCCTGTCATACAGCCGCTTGTAGTTTACGTTGACCACGAAGGCTCCCAGTTCCTCACTCAGCCGTTTGCAGTAGCGGTCGTCGTCCACCGCGTCCAGGCCGACCCAGGCGCCGCCGTGGATCTGGACGAATACCGGCATATTTTCCCGCTTTTCGGGATAGTAAAACAGCACCTCCACCGGGTCTTTGCCTTCGCGCTGGATATAACTGCGATCCCCGATGACGGGATCGGTCTTATAATGCTTATTGATCTTATGGAAGCGAGCGTTCATTACCACCCGTTTAATTGCTGTAAATGCCATGATGTGTTTCCTCCCGCTGCCTCAATATTTCCTCGAAAGCTGCGCTTCACATTCCTCGCGAGTGATCTGTCCGGCGTTGCATTTAGCCATCAGCTCCGCGTCCTTGTCCTTCAGGCTGTAGAATGCGAACAGCAGGATTGCCGAGATCCCGAAACCGATGGCCGGGATCAGATAGCCCAGATTCCAGAGAGCGTTTAGCGCAGTCTCGGACTGGGTCACGCCCTGGGCGGCCAGATCCGCAAAGCTGTCGCCAGTGACCTCCTGCCAACCGAATGCCGCCAGAATATACAGGGCGACAGATCCTACCACACCGCCCAATGCCTTGTTCAGGAAAGATTGCAGAGAGTAAAAGATGCCTGAGCAGTCCTTGCCGGTTTTATACCGGGTATAGTCGATCGTATCCGGTGCAATGTAGGTTCTGACCACGCTGACCAGCGCGTTGGGGATCGCGCACAGGCCGCCGATCACGATGAACATGATCTTGTTATCACGGCAGAAGAAATAGATGATCAGGGTTGCCGCCGTCAGCAGCACGAAGATGAAGGCCAGGAGATTCCGCTTGCCGAATTTGTCCGCAAGCTTGCCGCAGAAGGCACTCAAGATGATGCCGGGGACGAAGCCGATCAGCATGACATAGGTAAAGATCATCGAGTCATGGAAAATATAGAACCCAAGGAAGCTTTCCACCGCGGTGCGGGTGCAGAAGATGGTAGAGATGATGACGGCCAGGAAATAGATCAGGATGTACTTGTTCGTGAACACGCAATTGACCATATCCTTAAAGCTGTAATTCTCCTGGGAGCCCTCGTTCTCCACGTTCTTGAGCTCGGTGTTGTGCTCGTGGACCTTGAACACCATGGGTACCATGAACGCCAGGAATATCACCGCACCGCCGACGCCGATGCTTTTCAGCGGAACACCTACCTTTTCGCTCAGCAGAGCCGAGACGACGGTTGCCATACCGATAGCTGCAATGACCGTGATGACGCCTTTCACAGTCAGAATGCTGTTGCGCTCGGAGGGGCTGTCCGTCAACGTCGTGACCATCGACTGCATCGGAACCTCGGTCAGCGTACAGGTGAAGTCATAGAACAGATAAGTCACAAAAAACCAGGCAATCTTGAGAGCATCCGGTGCGCACTTGGGCATCAGGAAAAACAGGATCGTCGCGACTGGAAAGGTCCAGAAGAACAGCCGGTACCAGGGCATATACTTACCTTCACCGGCAAATTTTCGAAACAGCTTCCAGTCCTTGATGTGGATACGGTCTATGATATAGCCAAACAGCACATCATCCACCGAGTCAATGATCTTGACGAGCAGGATCGCCGTGGCCAGGGACGCCGTATTGATACCCTGGAACATCAGGAACATAGTCATGTAGGAGCCAACAAGTGACGTACAGAAAAGCCGCGCTGTGTCGCCCACATAGTACCAGTTCTTTTCCGACCGGCTGAGCCGCCAGTCCGGATGTTTGTTCACTCGTTCTTTTTTTGCCATCACTACATTCTCCTCTTTTTAAATATGTTTTTTTATAAATGCCAT
Source organism: Bacillota bacterium (assembly GCA_017634575.1). GTDB lineage: Bacteria > Bacillota > Clostridia > Lachnospirales > Bianqueaceae > RUG760. Next base: position 6,535 of record JAGBND010000050.1, on the reverse strand, counting down.
CATCCTTTCAAAGGCCTCTTTGGCATGTGGTTCCTGATCCATTTGGTCCATATATCCATGGGGTAAACCGGCTCCGGGGAAGAACACCAGATCATTGGGCACCCCGATCTCGTCCAGCTTCTTTTTAAGCCCACGCCCCTCCGTGATGAAATATCCGCTCTCATCATTCGGCTCATTGGAGGCGTTGATCCAGCTGGGGATGAAGCTGCCGCAAATGTAGTTTTTCGCGTTGATAATTGAGACTTCCTTCGGCGTGTTGCGCTTCGCTCCTGTGGCGCAGCCCAGCATCGCGTACATGTTTTTATCGAAAACACTGGCATCCAATGCGGCTTCATCAATCGCGATCACCTTCAGGTTTTCCTTCGTTAAGGCAGGATCGACGCCGAGAAGCTTTGCATACGCCGGATTACAGACACAGGCCGCATAGATCTCCGTGATATTCGCTCCGGCGATGCCGCCCGAAAGACAGATATGGGACATATCAAGCTGCAATTCTTCCTGATGTGCGATCAAATAGCGGAACAGCTCGTCACACTGCAAAATCGGCACCGGAAAGCGGTACTGCGGCGCCAGGGCGTAATCCGCATTCACAAGAATGTATCCTGCCTTCACAATGGCTTCCAGCTTCCCTACGCCTCCGCCGCCGGTCTGCATCGGGTCGCCGGACGACTTATTGCCGAAAATGAAACCTCCGCCGTGGAAGTACACGACAACCGACCGCTTCTTTCCGCTGTCATCGGGATACCAGATGTCCGCGAAGCTGTTCGGATAGGTCTCCCCGTACTTGACGTCGCTTCGGCAGATCAGGCCGTTTTCCGTTCTCTTTTCTTCCGGTTTATGCCAAGGTTCCCACTCGTTCGGCTTGTGCCCCTTGTAAAGCTTTGCATAGACTGCTTTCTGGATGAGCGTACATTTCAGATCGTTCAGCTTTTTCCCCATGTTCAGAGTCCTTTCTCTGCTTTTCTGTATAATATTATACGTTTCGCATGAAATAAAAAAATGCCCCTATTTTACATGATTGATAGGTTGAATTTTACTTTCACGGAAGATATAATAGAGCCATCACCAGAAGCACCCTGTGCACATCTTCATAGGGAGGGAGGACTGTCTTGGCAAACTACAATCACCTGATACGGGAACTGACCCGGCTGGATCCCTACGAGAAAGCCGGATTGGATTCCTTCCGTCGGACAGGAGCCATGCTTCGGCACGGTCAGTATTTATACCTGACAATGCACGGAACGGACCGGCATACTCTGGAGACCATCAATGACCCGCCGGCTCTTCGGGAGCAGGGACAGATCGTTGCCTCTTTTCATGAGAGATACGGGAATACCGGCCTGACGGAGGAGGACTTCATGCCATCTGACATGAATGTAGCCGTAGAAAAACTGCTCCGGTATATAGAAATTCCCACTCACGCTCACGAGTTTATCGAATGTGCTTATGTTCTCCGTGGCAGCTGTATTCATCGCGTCGGTGAAAACGAGGTCATCCAGCAGGAAGGCAGTTTTATTATTGTTCCGGTCCCGACGAGACACCAGCTCATTGCCGTCGGCGACTCACTGTGTCTTACCATGAAGATCAGGCTCAGTCACTTTATAAAGATGAGCATTCCGCATCTTCCCTCTATGGTCTACCCGATTAGCTTTCAATGCGGTAAGGACCCTTCCGCCGAAAGTATGCTCCTCTTTCTGTACGAGCAGCAAAGTCTTGCACTGCCTTATCAGAAAGAGTTGATGGAATCGACTGCGACGAGTCTCATTATCTATATCCTTCAGCGTTATATGGACACGATGCAGCCTCTCTACAGCATTGCTTTACGGGACCAGCGAATACTCGACATGGTCAACTATATGTACAATCATTACCGCACCATTACGCTCCATGACCTGGCTGCAGAATTCCATTACAATGAATCCTATTTGAGCCGCATGTTTCAGGAGCAGGCTGGTCGATCCTTCTCCGAAACCGTCAAGGATTTTAAGCTCCGAAAAGCAGCAGAGCTGCTGAAAACAAGAAAGTGGAAACTCGACCATATCTGCGAGGAGATCGGCTACAAAGACACCCGCCAGTTTATCCGCAGTTTTAAGGAAATGTACGGGATCACGCCGGACAGATTCCGGAGGAGTGCTCAAATCGAAGCATAAAGAAAGGGAGCAGAACACGCTGAATGTGATCTGCTCCCTGTTTATATAGTTTTAGCCACTTTAAATCATCTGAAAAGCCTTAAATGGCTCGATGATCCCACACTTCCGTTTGGTCTTCGCGATATTTAGGTGTGTCACATGGAATCCGTATTTTCCCGAACCCACTCCTGGATCTCTTCGTATGCAGCCTTGCTCTCCGCCGTAGTCACATCCAGTTCATCCATATCTACCTGAACGCTGATATGATGCTTCGCTTCCGAGAGTTTGGACAATACACATACCGTCTCGACGTCGTTTTCGTTGAGCAACACCTTGCCACCATCTTCAGCGTCATAATCTACGCGGAATTTAAATCTGATTCGCTTCAGGATGCTTCCATTTTCCTGTCTTTCAGGAAACAGGTCAATCCTCTCAATAAGTGTCTATAAAAACTCTTTTCTCTCCAAGTCGGTCATTTCTTCAAACATTTCATCGAATTGAAGAAGAACTTTGCAGAGCTGCTTTGATGTCAGGTTCTCATCATAGGCTCCGGATATCTTATCAGTCACATCATCGATCTTTTCTTCCAGGTCAGCGATCCTGTCATAAAGTGTATCCAGACGGTCTTGCATGTCCTGATACTTTCGATCGTAATGCCTGTCTGTAACATCCAGTCTATCCAGCTGCTGCATCAGCTTGTCCTTCGCTCCGGTTGCCTGTATCAGCTGAGTCCTGAGTCCTTCACGCTCTGCTTCAAAGCTTGATACATCCACCTTCTCATCCAGCTTGCCTCTGATGAAGGCTTCAAACCGTTCATCATTTACCATATCATGGATGACACCTATTATTTCGGCATCTGTATCAATCTGGTTAAGTGAAGGTTTGAAATTGCATTTCTTATCAGTGCCTTCAATCCGCTTTCGGTGCAAACATCGATAGTAGAATGTGGAATTCACTTTGCCGCTTGGATATTTCTTTCGCCGAACTGTCCCGGCAAGAGAAGCTCCGCAGATTGGACATTTCAGAATACCCGCCAGAAGATGTTCATGATCGAGATCATGTATCTTATTCCATTTGACACCAGTCTCTTTTCGTTTCTCTCTGGCTTTGCTCCAAGTATCTTCATCTATGATAGCATCATGCCTTCCATCAGCGACAAGATAATCATCCTGCTTAACTCTTCGATATTGATCTCTGGTTCCTTTGACTTTTTCAGTAGCGCTCTTGCCATATACAATCTTGCCCACGTAAACCGGATTATCAAGTATCTTCATGATATGGCTGCGAGTGAAATAATTTACTTCAAAGTCACGGCTCGTATTTTTAGTATAACCATGATCATTCAGGTAATTGCTGATGGAGTCAGCTCCCATATCGGAATTGATGAATTTATCAAAGATCACCTTAACGATTTCAGCTTCTTTCGGATCAACAACCAGCTCACCTTTTTCTTTATCCAGGCGATATCCGAATGGAGCCAATCCTCCGTTCCACTTACCCTCTCTGGCTTTCTGCTTCCGGCCTTCCATTGTCTGAACAAGAATGTTCTCACGTTCGATCTCTGCAACAGCTGAAAGAACAGTAATGGTCAACTTTCCAGAATCCTTGGAAGAATCAATTCCATCCTCAACACAGATCAGATTCACACCATAATCCTGAATATACTGAAGAGAATTCAGAACATCTGCAGCATTTCTTCCGAAACGTGAAAGCTTGAATACCAGAATATATGAAACACCATCTCTGTCATCAGCGATATCCCGAAGCATCTGTGTAAATTCTGGACGTCCAGTTATGTTCTTTCCGGATCTTCCAGCATCGCAATACTCCCTAACGACTTCCATTCCCTGATAATCAGCAAACTTGTTAAGCCGCTCTCTCTGAGCTTCCAGACTATACCCTTCCACCTGCATGGAAGTGGAGACGCGGATATATATGTAGCATTTCTGCTGCTTCTTTTTCTTCTTTTCTGTCATACCGCATCCTCCCTGTACTCAACATCCTGCTCCATCAGATCGTAGAACTTCAGTGCTTCCATGATTAGCAGTTCTTTTTCTTTTGTGCACTTCGGCACATGGTTCTTATTTTTCTCTGGCTTATTATAGGCTTTCCCGATCTCCAATCCGTACTTTCTCTTGATTTGTGCGATATAAAGAGTAGGAACCTTGACGTTATAATTTTCAAGAATATACGCCTTGATATTGGCATATGTTCCTTTTCGGACAATCACCTTCTGGCTACCGTCAGCTTGTTTCTTCATAATGATATTGCCTTTATCCGGCAAATCAATATCTATATCAGCACAATCCAGCTTGAAAGATATTGTATCTTCTGGCTTAGAATCCTTAACCAGCGGCTTTCCATCAAATACCATTGGAAATTTGAAGGATATGCTTCTTATCATTTTGCCGTCCGCGCGCGCTTCCAGAAATAACTCTATCTCATCCACAAACGCTTGGAACATTTCCTTTCGCTCTTCATCTGACATTTCTGCGTATATCAGAGGCAGATTCTCCATAAATGTCATAATCTGAACTGTAGATTCAGCCTTTAGCTTAAGCGCATCCAGCTTCTTTTTTGTATAAACTATATCTGACTCCAACACTTCAATTCTGTCATACATACTGTCAAGCTTGTCGGAGATTTCCTCGTATTTCTTGTCATAATCTTTGCCAAGAGGATTCAGGCCATCCAGCTTTTCTCCCAATCTGTCTTTGGTCAACTCTGTTTCCCTGAGTTCCTTGCGGAGATCCTGAAGTCTCTTCTCGGTTTTCTCAACATTCCCTTGATCTCCAAAGGCTGACTGTAATGTCTCTTCGAACTCCTTATATGTCTGAAGCCTCTGTAGAATCTTCAACACAAGTCCGTCGATAATCTCCTGATTCAGACTCTGATCAAACAAACAGGTTTTTCCATTTTGTCTTGTATTGTACCTGCACTTATAGTAGTAGATCGGTTTATAGTATCCATCACCTTTAAGATTCTTCGTTCTGCTGATCATTCCGGTCAGACCTTTACCACAAAGAGGGCATTTCACGATTCCCGATAGCAAATGTACATGACCACTGTCATCAGTCTTCTTATATCGTTTAGCTATTTCTACTCTCTTGGCATGAACACTATCCCACACCTCCGGAGAAACAATAATCTCATGTTTCCCTTCTGCAGTTATAATATTCGCCTCATCCAGTTGTATTGTCTTCCCGTCTCGATCCTTTTTATTAGTTCTCCGATTGTAGTAAACTCTGCCGCAATAAAAAGGATTATCCAAGACCCTCGACACAAATTCATAAGTAAAGGGCTTCTGCTTACGATCTGAAGAAACGCGTACCAGATTGCTTTGATTTAGCTCGTATGCAACCGCAGATGCCGACATGTCCTCTTGCTGGTAAAGTTCATAGATTTTACGGATCACCTCTGCTTCTGACGGAACTAAAACCAGTTCATGATCAACGTTCTTATATCCATAGGGAATCGCTCCACCGGTCCAACCACCTTCAAGCACCTTCTGCATTTTCCCTGCCATGAACTGAACTGTGATGTTTTCTCTCTCCATCTCAGCAACAGCAGAAAGAATAGCCAGAGTCAATCTACCGCCTTGAGTGGATGAATCTATTGCTTCCTCTACGCTCACCAGGTCAATGCCAAAGTCTTCAAGTAGCTGTAGCGATTTCAAAATATCCGCAGCATTCCTTCCGAATCGTGATAACTTAAACACCAAGACAAAAGAAATATCATCCTTCTGGCTCTTGATATCAGTCATCATCTGTCTGAATGCCGGACGACCTTTTATATTCTTGCCGGATTTGCCGGCATCACAATAGCTTCCGGCAATCTGCAGTTCTCTATATTCCGCATACGCCTTAAGGCTTTCCTCCTGTGCATCAAGGCTGTAACCTTCGGTTTGAGCGGCGGTGGAGACTCTTGTGTAGATATAGCATTTCTTCAATGATCTCCGCCTCCTTTCTTTGGGTGTTGCTCTTTGTCACACAGTAGTTCCTTGTTTGATACTATACCACGATATCGGCAGATTTTCAATACAGTTTTCAAATGAAAAACCGGCAATAGGAATCCTCCCACTGCCGATTTCTCACCACGCTTGAATATGATTTACTCTGCAACTGTATCTTCTGATTCTTTATTTGCATCCAATCGTTCTTTTTCCTCAATCTTTGCAAGAACCTTTTTACCATACTTTTGTATCATGCGCGCCATGAACTCAGCAGCGATAATCATATTCTGTCTGGATTTTTCATCGTCTTCCGGCATACATACTTCGATACCGTTTTTCATGAAAGTTGTCATTCGTGGCACCTCCAGGACTAAAAGTGAGGTTCTTCCCTCCTATCTTCCTAAGCGCCTTTTGGAATTGATTTTCCGGTCAGAAGGCAAAAAAATAAACGGCC